>CAZSTU010000055.1:0-12752 GCA_964609745.1 uncultured Halanaerobiaceae bacterium | reverse complement strand
TATTATTGGTGCTTAAATGTCTAACACCATAGGGGGCGGACAAATGTCCTTATTTAAGTTTATAAAATTATTTTATTTAATTTAAAAAATATTTATAAAATAAAGTAAATAAAAAATCCCATATCAAAAAGATATGGGATAAAATCAAAATTAATTTCAAATGAATTTAATTGTGTTCAGTAGACTTGGGATCCAATGCATCACGTAAACCATCGCCAAGTAAATTATAACTTAATACAGCAATAAATATTGTAAAACCCGGTATTAGCATCCAGGGGAAATTAACAATCTTTGTGACTGATTGAGCTGCTGTTAGCATGTTTCCCCAACTGGCACTTGGTTCCTGGATACCAAGACCGAGAAAACTTAAACCTGATTCCATAATTATATATCCAGGTATGGCTACTGTTGCTGAGACGATGACGTAAGTAGCAGTTTTAGGTAGTACATGTTTACGGATGATTCTGCCGTCTCGAGCTCCCATTGCCTGTGCTGCGAAAACATATTCTTCATTACGAATGGAAAGTACCATTCCCCTGATAACTCTTGACAGTCCTGCCCAGCCTATAAAAGATAAAATAGCTATTATTAACATAAAACGAGTGCTTGAAGGCATTTCTGTAGGCAAAACTGCTGCCAGTGCCAGTAATAGATAAAAACTGGGAATTGACATAATTACTTCTGCAACCCTCATTAAAAGATTATCAATCCAGCCTCCATAATAGCCGGCAATACCACCTACCAGTAATCCAATGATGGTACTAATGATAATGCCTATAAATCCTATAAACATGGAAACTCTTCCTCCGAATAATAGTCTCGTGAAAATATCACGACCATAATTATCAGTTCCCATTAAAAATATATGTCCGGGTTCATCTACGCCAAATAGGTGAAGATCGGTTTTGAATATACCTAAAAATTTATATTCCTGTCCACGGTGCAAAAATTTAATCGGATATTTTTCATTTTCAATTGTTTCATATTTTGCCCAACCCACTCTTTCTGTTCCATATACATAAGGTCTTGTAATTTGACCTTCATCAAAAATTCTAACCCTGGTAGGAGGATGAAAAAAATAACTTTTAAAATGATAATATTGGTTATAAGGGCCAAGGAAGCCTGCAAAAATAACAAGAAGATAAATAATAAGTATTACAATACCACCAATCATGGCCATTTTATGTCGACGTAATCTGCGCCATTTTTCCCTCCAAAAGTTATATTCTTCTTTTTCCAGTCTTGTGGAAGTTTTATCTGATTTATGATCTAAAATTAATTCAGGTTTATTATTCATATTATTTCCTCCTTTCTATTCGTAACGTATACGCGGATCTGAAAGAGCCAGCATAATATCAGCAATTAAATTACCTAAAATCAATAAAATACTTCCCATCATTAAACCAGCCATTGCCAGGTAAAGATCTTTTGACCTAACAGCTGATAGCATCATTTTTCCCATGCCGGGCCAACCGGTTACTGTTTCAGTAAGTGCCGCACCACTGAGTAATGCGCTTATTTGAAATCCAAAAATTGTTATCATGGGATTGATTGCATTACGGAGAGCATGTTTGTATACTACTTTGCGGTTATGTAGCCCCTTGGATCTAGCAGTTCTAACGTAATCTTCGCGCATAGCATCAATCATCTGTCCTCGCATCTGCCTGGTTAAATTGGCCATTGAAGCAGTACCCAGTACAATTGCGGGCACAAGCAAATGGCGCAGAATATCCACCACTTTTTCGGCAGTTGACATCCATTCATGATCAATGCTGGTCATTCCATTTATCGGATGTGGAATATTATATCTTACAATAAAAAATAATAATAATAGTGCAAAAAAGAAATTGGGAATTGATAAACCTATAAATGCAAATACTGTGAATATATTATCACCCCACGTGTACTTATGAGTGGCAGAAAAAATGCCAATGGGTATTGAGATAGTCCAGGCTATAAACATTGCTGCTACTGAGAGTATCAATGTATTTAATAATCTAGTCTGTATAATATGTGTTACCGGTACTTTCCAGGTAAAGGATTGTCCTAAATTACCCTGAAGTAACTGCCAGAGCCAGTGAAAGTATTGTTCCGGCACACTTTTATCAAGACCATAATTTGCTCGCATTTGTGCAATTAATTCTGAGGAGATATCAGGATTCATCTCAATTTGTGTTAAATAATCACCCGGGGAGAGTTGCATTACAAAAAATGAAAGAATAGAAATTGCTAAAAGTAACGGTATTGCCTGGATGAAACGGCGTAGAATATAGGTTCTCATTATAAAATATGCTCCTTTCTAAATTAAAAATTAATTAAGATATAAATAGTACCATTACAATGAAAGGTTTTAAAAAAAAGAATAAACAACAGGGGGTGTACCCCCCTGTTTTTATTAAATCAGGAAAAAATAAATTAAAGTTCTTAACTTAATCTAAATATAGCTCATGAATATTCCAGGTAATACCACCATAGGCAGTTGGCTCTGTATTATTCAAGGTATTACGGATGGCGTATAGACTATTGGGAGCCACTGTATAAATTACAGGTAATTTTTCTGCAATAATTTCCTGGAATTCGTTATAGTACTTAATTCTTTCTTCTGTTTCTATGGCACTGGCACCTTTTTCAAATAATTCATCAATTCTTGCTTCCCATTCGGTTGCGGGTTCTTCCTGGACTGGATTCCACATGTGTAAGTGACCGCTGGAAGGCCAAACATTTGCTCCACTATGTGGTTCAACACCACCGGTAAGCCCGATTAAGATGGTGTCAAAATCAAATTCACTCTGTAATTTATTCACTAGAGTATTAAATTCTATAGGATTGGCGTGAACCTCCATTCCTAAATCACTCAGGTCATTGGCAATGGTATTGATGATTTGTTCTCTGGTATTATTGCCTGAGTTGGTGAGAATATTAAACTCCACTTCATTACCATCTTCATCTATTAATTGTTCATCATCATCCCAACTGAAACCACCTTTTTCTAGTTCTTCTCTGGCTTTATCCAGGTCATATGGATACTTTTTGACATCCTCATTAAGAAAAACTTTGTTTGGTTCACTGACCGGACTCCACTGAGGAGTGCCATAACCAGCCAGAGCCTGATCAATCATCGTATCTTTATCAAAAGCATAAGCTACTGCTCTTCTGAAATTAATATTTGTGAACCATTCAAATTTTTCCTGTTGATCTTCCAATTTGGGATTTCTGGGATTCATATTAAATACAAGGAAGTTGGTAGAAAATGTAGGACCGGCATCAATCATATGATAATTTCCGGCATCAGCATTCTCTTTTAATCTATCAAAATCAATACCCTGAACAGTTGTATAGTGAGTTTGGCCGTCTTCAAAAAGCAGAGTCATGGTTTCCTGGCTTTCAGCTATCATTCGAACCCATCTGGTTATATAAGGCAAGGACTTTCCTTCAGGTGATTTACGCCAGTAACGGGCATTTCTAAGCATAACCACCCTTTCTCCCTCTTTGTAATCTGCCAGGGTATAAGGGCCTGTTCCAACTATTTCAGAAGGTTCTGTATTAATTCCCCAGGTTTCATTAAATTTACCTTCCTCCCAGGGTTCACGAAGCTTGTGTTCGGGAACAATATAAGTAGTCATATTGTTCATAAAGGGAGCAAAAGGTTTAGGTATTCTCATTTCCACAGTATATTTGTCTATTTTTTTGTATTCGGGAAACTTTCCATCTACTCTCATTACATCCCGGGTACTTGTGGGTACGTCTTCATCGGCAATAACATCAAATGTAAAAATAACATCATCTGCAGTAAATTCTTCACCATCACTCCACTGTACACCTTCTCTAAGATAAAAAGTGTAGACTTTACCATCTTCGCTAATATCCCAATCTTTTGCCAGTTCAGGTTCTATTTCAGTTGTTACTCCATTACGGGTAATCAAGCCTTCAAAAACAAAGCCGTCTATAATGTCGGTAGATGATGTTTCTTGAGCCAAAATAGTATTAAAAGTCTTAGGATCGCCAAGTAAAGTGGTTATAAGTGTTCCCCCATAATTCCCCTGTGTTCTTTCAGAATACCAGGGATCTTTTAAATCAATTTCATTGTCTGCTGTCAGGGCTGTAATACTAAAAAGCATAATAAAAATAAGAGTCAAACCAACAATTTTTTTCATTTTAATAGTTCCTCCTTATTTTAGTTAAAATATTAAAAATTTTGGAACGATTACACCTCCTTTCAAATATTATTTTTATGAATAAAAAATTATTTTTTAGATAAAAATTTACTTTTTATAGCAAAAAAATAAAGAAATTAAAAAATCCGATATATAGTATAATTAGAGGGAGATTAAAAATTTCCTGCAATTATATATATTTAAAATTAACTCAAAATTTTAGTATGAATTAATTTTTTAATAAAAAAATTAAATATTAAAAAAACTAATAATTAAATATAAATTATGTAAACTAAAATGTAAAAATATTTTAATAAAAATTTAAATATTTTTTATAAAAAATTCACGAAAACAATGTCAGTTTGTTTGAATAATGGATAGTACCAGCCGTAGATATAAAGAATATAATAGGTATAATAAGCGGAACCAAATAAAACAGGCGGGATTAAACTTTTTGATTTCCAATAGAGGAATAGATATATGAAAGCAATGAGTGTATTAAAGATAATAGAGATAGGGTCAGTATTTAGCAATAAAAGATTATAACTTAAAGCACCTACTAATATAGCCGGAACCAGGCCCATAAATTTTTTAAAAAATGAAAAAGTTAGTTGGCTCAGGATAAGTATTTCTGCCAGAACGAGTGGAATATTACCAATATGTAATAAAAATAGAGGGATTAAACTATTTGAAAAATGCCCTGGTCCTCGTACTTTAAATATAGGTGAAAATTTGTTAGAATTTAAATTAAAGCTTAAAGGTAAATTAATGAAAAATAAAATTAGTAAAAGCAGAAATAATGATAATGAGAGTCCCAACAAAATTTTACTCCATATTTTATTAAATTTGAAATCTTGTTTTAGCAAACTAAAATCATAAAATGATACTAAATAAAAAAGGGATATGGCAAAGAAAATAAAACGTCCTGCCAGTAAAGTTAAAAAGGCAAATACTCCTTCCAGTTGGTGTATAATCTCAATTATGTTATAATTGTTTATAATTAAAACAATGGTAGACAAAAGATACCAGAGACCGAGTAGTATAATGATATCTCTATAACTAAGTTTATTATTATTAACTACAGGTAATTCGTCTTTTGAGTTATTTTTAAACATATTTTTCACTCCTTATCTTTATTAAATATTCTTTAGAAAGGTGAGGAAATCCTCCTTTAAGATTAAATTTAATTAATTTGCAGGATTATTAAGTTATGATATAAAACAAATATAAATTATTATGTTGAGGTGATTAAAAATTGGGAAATATATTTGGCACTGATGGGGTAAGAGGTCTGGCAAATCGTGATATTACTGGGGAACTTGCTTACAGACTGGCCAGAGCAGCGGGTTATTTTTTATTGCAAAGATATAATAAGAAAAAAAGGCCAAAGATAATTGTAGGCAAAGATACTCGCTTATCAGGAGACATGTTGGAATCAGCATTAAATGCGGGCTTTAATTCTGTAGGAATTGATGTTTTAAAATTAGGTATAATTCCCACTCCTGGAGTGGCATATCTGACAGATTATCTTGATGTAATAGGTGGTGTTATGATATCTGCTTCTCATAATCCTATTGGTGATAATGGAATTAAACTATTTGATAAAAAGGGATATAAATTAACTGATAAAATGGAAAATGAAATTGAAATCTTATTTACTGATAATTATAATGATTTACCTTATCCCACCCATCGAAATATAGGTAGTATTGAAAAAGATTTATCATTAGTAAAAAAGTATGAAGAACATCTTTTAAATACGGTGTATAACCGACTTGATGATTTGAAAATTGTAATAGATTGTGCTCATGGTGCTGCTTACCGGGTATCTCCAAATGTATTGAAAAAACTTGGGGCTGAATTGATTGTTATGAATGATTCCCCTGCAGGCGAGAAAATTAACGTAAATTGTGGTTCAACTTATCCACATGGGGTGGCTCAGAGAGTAAAAGAAACTGGAGCGGATCTTGGTATTGCTCATGATGGAGATGCAGATAGAGTTATTATGGTTGATAATAAAGGGGAGGTGGTTGATGGAGATGTCGTAATGGCAATATGTGCTCTGGATATGCTGGAAAAGGGAGAGTTGAATGCTAATACCCTTGTTACCACAAGATATAGTAATTTGGGCTTAAAAGAAGTTTTAGAGAAAGAGGGGGGGAGAGTAGAACTGGCTGCAAATGGTGATCGTTATGTTTTGAAGAAAATGAAAGAAAACAATTATAATCTTGGAGGTGAGAAATCAGGGCATATAATTTTTCTTGATTATAATCAGACGGGTGATGGCCTTTTAACAGCATTACAGTTAACTCAGATTTTGGTTGAAAATAATGAATCTTTGCATTCAATGAGCAAAGTAATGAAGGCCTGGCCACAAAAGTTGACAAATATCGAAGTGTCTAATAAAGAAAAATGGAAGAGCAATCATGTTATTCAGAAAGAAATAAAAAAAGCAAAAGAGGATTTTGGCTCAAATGGTAGAGTATTTGTTAGAGCTTCCGGCACAGAACCTGTAATTCGATTAATGCTGGAAAGTAAAGAAGAATACTTGCTGGATATATGGGAAAAAAGATTAAAAAAGGTAATAAAAAAAGAATTGAATTAAATAATAAAGCGCCTGAACTCGAATTTTTTCGAGTTGACGAGGTTGAGAGTTATCGAGATTTCGGCGGATGCTCTCAGGTCTTTCCCAACAGACCTTAAGATCTTTCCCAAAACTGATGAGTAATCATCGGTACAAAAGAAAGACTGGTTGGGTTGTAAAAAAATAGAATTATATGGAGGTTATATATATGTGTGGAATTGTTGGTTATGTTGGAGAAAGAGAAGCGATGCCTATGTTACTAGAAGGATTGGAAAAACTGGAGTATCGTGGTTATGATTCGGCAGGAATTGCCGTAAATAATGGCGAAAATATTCAAATTAGCAAAGACAGGGGTAAACTGGCTGAATTAAAAGAAAGTCTGAGTAAAAATCAAAAATCAGGTTTTACAGGGTTGGGACACACCCGCTGGGCTACACATGGAAAACCATCCAGTTTGAATTCACATCCCCACCAGGACTGTAAGGGTAATATTGTTGTTGTCCACAATGGAATTATAGAAAATTATCAAAAATTAAAAAAAAATCTTAAAGGTAAAAACCATAAATTTGTTTCAGATACAGACACAGAAGTAATTGCTCATTTGCTGGAAGATTTGTATAAAGGTGATATGATTGAAGCTATTATACAGCTAACAAAAAGGTTGGAAGGATCATATGCTCTGGGAATTATGGTTGAAGAAGAACCTGATACAATTTATGGAGTTAGACAGGATAGTCCTCTTGTTGTTGGCGAAAATAATAATGAAAACTTTCTTGCTTCCGATATTCCTGCTTATCTAAACTATACAGATAGTTTTTATATTTTAGAAGATGGAGAGATTGCTAAAATAAAAAAGAGAGAAATTAATATTTTTGATGAAAATGGCAAAATTCAAAAACGAGATAAGTTTGTGGTTGACTGGGATGCAGAAATGGCAGAAAAAGCTGGTTATGACCACTATATGCTCAAAGAAATTAATGAACAACCTGATAGCATAAGAAGGGTTTTAGCCGGAAGAATAGAAGGGAGCAGGATTAATCTAGCAGAAATAGGTTTTGATAAAAAGAAATTAAAAGAATTTAATAAAATAAAAATAGTTGCTTGTGGTACAGCTTATCACGCCGGTCTTGTTGGTGAATATTTACTTGAAGAATTAGTTAATATGCCAGTAGATGTTGATATAGCCTCTGAGTTTAGATACAGGGAAACATTAATTGATAAAAATACACTTTTTATTGTGGTCAGTCAGTCTGGTGAAACAGCCGATACCCTTGCTGCACTGCGTTTGGCCCAAAAACAGGGTGTAAGCGTTTTAGCTTTAACCAACGTGGTTGGTAGTACAATTGCACGTGAAGCAGATAAAGTTTTTCATTTAAAAGCAGGACCGGAAATTGCAGTTGCTTCTACCAAAGCTTATATTAATATGATTTCTGCTTTTTATTTACTTGCTCTTTATCTGGCTGATATTAATGAGACAATATCTGAGACTTTGAAAAAAGATATGATTCGTGATATAAAAAGATTGCCAGAACTCACAAATGAAATTATTGAATCAAGTAATGAGATAGTGAAAAATGAAGCAGATTTATTTTCAGAAGTTGAAAATTCTTTTTTTATTGGTCGAAATATTGATTATACTCTGGCCATGGAAGGAGCACTTAAATTAAAAGAGATATCTTATATTCATGCTGAAGCTTATCCAGCCGGTGAGTTAAAACATGGTACTTTGGCTTTAGTTGAGGAAGGTATTCCGGTAGTTGCTATTGCGAGTAGAAATAAGATTATTAGCAAAACCTTAAGTAATATTAAGGAGGTTAAAGCCCGCGGTGCTAGAATAATTGCTGTTGTTCCGGCATCTAACAAAAAAATTGCAGATTTTAAAGAAGATACCCTTGATACAATTTTAGAAATCCCGGATATTCATGAATTACTCCGCCCTTTACTGGCTGTAATTCCCCTGCAGCTTTTGTCATATTATACTGCTCTTAATCGGGGATGTAATATAGACCAACCTCGTAATTTGGCTAAAAGTGTTACAGTGGAATAAGATATAATATTTAACCAGGCTCAGTTTATTATAACTGGGCCTATTTTTTTTGTTATAATATTTGCAGGATTTTGTATATTTTCATAGAAATTTTATATATAAAGTTATATTTAAGGGAGGAGCTTTTTTAATGTTGAGTATTAACTTTGTATTTTTTACTGTGATAGAAGATCTTTTGATTGTTTTTATGATTCATAAATTGCTTTCTCTGGATATTGATTGGAGCAAGATAGTATTTATTAGTTTGACAGCCAGTCTGGTTACCTTTGTATTGCATTTAGCTGTTATACCACCCCTTTTAATTATTTTTGGTAATTTTCTGGCAGTAATTTTATTAATTCACTGGTTAAAGGAAGCTTCAATTTATCTTAGTACTATTGCTTCAAGTCTTGGTTTTATAATATATATATTAACAAATAGTTTAATATTAATCATACTTGGAAATTTAAATCAAAAAAGGGTTCTAAGCGTTTTAAATGCACCTCTTTCACCACCGACTGCTAATTATTTAATTTTAATGTTACCACAGCTATTTTTGATTCTATTTGCTATTTATATAATAAACAAAAAATCTTTTAATCTAGAAAAACTAAAAGATTATTTCCAAATACATAAGATTAAATTATTGAGTAATGATAATTCTGATATACAAAAGGGTAGACAGGTAACTGGAACAATTTATAAAGCTGTTTTTCTTATGGCATTACAGGGTTTTTTTATTGTTGCCTTGAACTGGAACAGGCGTTTGTATTATGTTTTTAAGGGGGAAGGGCTTCCAAGTTATAATTTCCCTTTTTTAATAGATATTACTGTATTTGTATTGAGTATAGTATTATTATGGTTAATATATAATTTAATTCAGGTTTTTGGAATGTATAAAAAAGAAATTGTAAACTGGGTGAAAAACAAACAATTGAATGAACTAAGCTGGAAAAAAAAGATGCAGCGTCATGATTATAATCATCATCTTGGTATGTTAAATATGATGCTGGAGATGGAAAAATATGAGCAGGCAAGAGAATATTTAAATGGAGTAGTTGGAGAGGTTCAGAGATTTGAACAGCTTACGTTAAGCAGTAAAGATACCTTAAATGCTCTACTATATAGTAAAGTAAAAAAAGCCTGTGTTAGAGGATTAGATCTTGACATAGAATTGATTACACCACTGCAGGATATGGAAGTTAAGGACTGGGACTTAAATCGAATTTTGGGTAATTTGATAGATAATGCAATTGAAGCTGCAGAAAAAGCAGATAGTGGTGGTGTAAAGGTGCAGATAGATGGTCGAGAAAAATATAATATTTTCAAGGTGCAAACGTTTGATGTGATTTTGCCAGAGAAAATAAAAAGTAATATTTTTAAAAAGGGTTATAGCAGTAAAAAAGAAGAAGGACATGGTCTTGGACTCACCATAGTTAAAGAACTTGTTGATTATTATCAGGGTGAAATAAATGTAAATGTTGATTCTGAAGAAAAAATCACAAGTTTTTCTGTGAAATTGCCAACTAATTAGAAATTTGGTTCGGATTTTGCATTTAAAAATATAATATTTTATAATATAATACATGTTGTAATAGCATTTAAGAAGGTAGATGATGAAAATGATTTGTGGTATCGGTATTGATATAGTAAATGTAAAAAGAATAAAGAATTTAATCGATAGGTGGGGGAATTCTTTTATAGAAAGAATTTATACTGATGATGAGATTTTCTATTGTGAAAGCAGAAGTAAAACCTCACAGCATTATGCTGCAAGATTTTCAGCCAAAGAGGCTTTTTTTAAGATGTTATCCACAGAAACAGAAAAATTTTCTTTTAAGGATGTAGAAGTGATCAACAATTCAACAGGGAAACCGGAATTTGATTTTTCCCCAGTAGTGGAAAAAATCCTTAAGGAGAAAAATATAGTAAGGGTACATTTGAGTTTAACACATGAAAAAAAATATGCTGCGGCACAGGTAATAGGAGAAGGAGTGGTAGAGTGATTCTTTTAACCACTAATGAAATGGAAAAGATGGATAAATTAACCATCAAGAATGGATTTCCTGAAATATTATTAATGGAAACTGCAGGACGGGGAGTTGCTGAACTGGGCAGGGATATATTAGAAGAAAAAGGTAAATCCAGTATTTTTGTAGTCTGTGGTAAAGGTAATAATGGTGGTGATGGATTTGTTTCTGCTCGTTTTTTGGATATTTGGGGATATGATGTAAGCATATTTTTGGCAGGAAAAGGCAATAAACTCAAGGGAGTAAGTAAAACAAATTATGAATTATGTGACATGAGAGATATAGATATTTATGAGAAGGAATGGTTTGCCCAGGGTGAACTAGACAAGTTATTAAAGAATTCTGATTTAATTATAGATGCCATGTTGGGAACGGGTTTAAAAGGAGAGGTTCGAGGTATTTATGCAGAATTAATAAATAAAATTAATGAAACAAAAGGTTCATTAATACTTTCTGTTGACATACCCTCTGGTTTGAATGGAGATAGCGGTCAGGTTCACGGTAGAGCTATTAAAGCAGATTATACTGCAACAATGGCCTTTAGCAAATTGGGTCTGGCTCAATACCCTGCCAGAGATTATACAGGTGATATTTATGTGATTGATCTGGGAATGCCCCAGGAGGTCATTAATAAGGTGGGTTATAATCATTTTTTGCTTGAAGAAAAAGAAGCCCAAAAATTACTTCCTTTTCGTCCTGCTAACGGGCATAAAGGCACCTTTGGCCGTATTGGTGTAATAGGAGGTTCTTCAGGCATGACAGGGGCTCCTGTGCTTGCGGGAATGGCTGCTCTAAAGAGTGGAAGTGGTCTCGTGCAATTGCTTGTTCCTGGTGAAATTCAGGATATTGCAGCGGGATATTTCCCGGAACTAATTACAGAGGCTTTACCTTCCAGTAAAGGACAACTGGATGAAAGATTTTTGGAATTATTAGAGAGGATAAATAAGGATTATGATGTTCTGGCAGTTGGCCCCGGCCTGGGTAAGGGAATAATAATTTCTAAAGTTATTTCTTCTTTAATAAGTGATTATGAGAAAAAAATAGTACTTGATGCAGATGGAATAAATGCTATTAGCAATTTATCCATTCTTAAAAATACAGATGCTGAACTGATATTAACCCCACATCCGGGTGAAATGGCTCGTCTGCTTGATGTGGATGTTTCCTATATTCAAAAAAATCGTATAAAAATCAGCAGGGATTTTGCTGTAGAAAATGAAGTAAATTTAATATTAAAAGGTGCAGCCACCACAATTGCTTTGCCTGATGGTAATGTTTATATAAACACAACAGGTAATTCTGGATTGGCTACGGCGGGTAGTGGTGATGTTTTAACCGGGATTACAGCATCCTTGCTGGGACAGGGACTTGAAAGTAGCCATGCTGCTGTTCTTGCCCCCTATATTCATGGTTTATGTGGTGATTTTGGTGCTGATGATATGAGCACTTATAGTTTGAGTGCCAGTGATCTTTTGAACTTTTTACCAGATGTATTAAATAGTTTACAGTATGAGTAAAATTACTGTTAAAATATATTGTATTTAAGGAGGTTTGGGTTATGGTTAAGCTGGTAATTTCTAATATTGATGGTAATATTGGTCCAGGAGATATTGTTGGAGCTTTCATTAATGAAGTTGGTGTAGGTAGCGAAGATATTGGAAAAATTGATATAAATAATTATAAAGCAGAAGTCGAGGTTGCAGATAGTGAAGCAAAAAAAGTAGTAGATATAATGGATAACAATCAAATAGGTGGGATTGAAGTAAGTGTTTATCCCCAAAATCCTGAAGATTTACTTGATGAAGGAATAAGAGAATATATAGATAAATTTCGTCGATTAGTAGAGCTGGAAAGAACTGAGGAAATGGAAAGACATGAACTGGAGATAAAAAGATTGTCTCCGCGTGAACGGGAAAAAAAGGGTAGAGCAATTCTTCATCTTAGAGGGAGAAGTGAAG
>CAZSTU010000054.1:8211-12763 GCA_964609745.1 uncultured Halanaerobiaceae bacterium | reverse complement strand
AAACTGCAGGAGATGAATAAAAAACAACAAAATCTCTATAATTATATCCGTAAAGATTTACAATCAGTGGAAAGAGCCCTGCAGGCCCGGCAGTTTCTGCAATATAACCGCAGGAAGATACAGAATCAGAGACAAAAATTAAATGTTAAGAGAAAAGAAGTAGAAGAAAAGCAAGAGGAAATGGTCAAAAAACAAAAAAAGCGCAAAGTGCTGGAAAAACTAAAGGATAAAAAATATCACCAATTTCAGAAAGATTTTATGCATGATCTGCAAAAGAAGCTGGATGAGGTCGGGCAGCAGTCATATATGAAAGAGGGAGTATAATGAAAAAATATTTATTTACTTTTCTGGCAGTATTTCTGATAACTTCTGCTCTACTAGCCTTGAACTATTTTCAAATAATATCTCTGCAAAGCTGGGGAGAATATGCATTAACCTCAACTCCTGTATTAAAAGAATATGTAAAAACAGATGAACAGTATGAGGAACTGGCCGATGAAAGAGATAGATTAAGGGAAGAAAATCAAAGCTTAAATCAGGAACTGGAAGAAAGAGAAGAATTACTGGAGGAAGCTGAAGAAAGAATTAGTGAGCTGGAGGAGTCTTTATCCACAATTGAAGAAGAAAATGAACAATTACAGGAAAAGGATATATCTGCTGAGGAGAGAATAAATAGACTTACTGATATATATACAGAAATGGAACCGGAAAGAGCCGGTCAAATATTCAATAATCTTGATAAGGAACTTGCCATTAAAATTTTGCATAATATTGATGAAGAACAGGCAGCCCGGATCCTTTCCAGTCTGGATCCAGAGCTTGCCTCTGAAATATCCCGGGAAATGGATAGAGAATAACCGGGTATTATCCTCTTGAAAGGAGGTGATTAGTTGTCTGCGGAAATGGTAATGAACAATTTCGCTCCATCACGGCAAACATTGCAGTCTAAGTCTTTGCAGGATAAAAAGGGACCACCTGCTGATTTGTCTTCAAAAAAAGTTGATGAAATGTCTTTTAAAGACTTAATGACCAAAGTGGAGGGCAAAAGTAAAGATGCTGAAAATTCATCTGATATTGAAAAACTACTGCAAATGCTCAAATTGCCGCCGGAAGATATGAAAAAGGCAATAGGTGATTTATCTGAGAAAGAACTGGCAAAATTAAATGAAATGGTTCAAATGGCACTATTTAATCTGCTGGATATGATGCATCAAATGAAGAATAATAGTGATTTTTCTCCTGAAGATCTCGGCCTTGACTCCAATCAATTAAATCAGCTAAAGGACAGATTGAGTTTAATGCAGCAAATGATTAATGAACAGGGGCTTTTAGAAAATAAGAGTGAAGGTGATTTTAATACAAAGCTAACAAAACTATTAGAAAAAATAGATAACAATTCTTCACAATTACAGTCAGAAGGCGAGAAGACGGCGGCCGACATGGATAAAAATGAAATTAATACTGCAGAAAATATTGACCTTTCTGAGTTGACTGATAAAAATCTTATTGGTAAAAATAACGAAGAATTTACTGAGTTATTGCAAAAACTTGAAGCAGTTGATACAGAAGAGATTAAGCTAAATTCTGAAGGCGAAAAAGCCCTAAAAGAGCTGAAAAAATTGCTGTCAAAACTTGATATGAATGTTGAACAGGATGTTGAGCAAAAAGTTGATTTAGAAAAGTCACTTGAAGGTAGTGATAATAAGGGACAGAGTGTTGACAGTGATTTTGTAAAACAGCTTTTAGAAAACAGGTTGGCCGGAAACGATAACCGTCTTGAAGGAGATAATCTGGAGTTTAAAGGCAATTCAGGAGAAGATAATTCAACTTTTGAAGCTGTTTCACGTTTGAGCGGTGAATTGATGAAGGAGATGAAATCTTCTACAGATTTAAAGGATATTGCCGATAAACTGGATTTAAATCAAAAAACATTGCAGCAGCTGGGTATAAGCAGTGGTGATGAAGGAGTGAAGGCGGCCCGTCAGGCTGAACAGTTTAATTCAGCTCAGGACTTTGTATTTAATACACAACAGTTTACGGCAGATCAATCAACAGGATTTAAACAACAAAGTGATATCCTGAAATCTTTTCACGGTAGTAACCCTGCCGAACAGGTCATGGAGAGACTGCAGATGCTGCAAAAGACGGGACAAAATAGTCTCAAACTGCAGCTTGAACCCGAATTTCTGGGCAAGGTTGATCTGGAGATGAAGGTTAGTGATGGAGATGTGACTGCCCGTTTTGTGGTGGACAATGGTCTGGTAAAAAACCATCTTGATCATAATATGCCTGCCCTCAGGGCAAACTTAATTAATCAGGGTTTTAATGTTGAAAATATTGAAGTTGAAACAAATAATAATGAATTTAACTTACAGGAAGATGGAACAGGCCAGCAGTTTAGTCAACAGGGAGATAAAGATGATCAACAGCATAGTTTTGGCTATACTCCTGACTATTATACGGGCCTGGACGGACTGGGAGAAGAACAGCTGGAAAAATTAATAACAGAAAGGCCTGAATTATTGCAGAGATGGAACTCCGGGACACAAAACAACTGGATGACTCTTGATGGATATTACCGCCGGATGAATATTCTGGCTTAAGTGAGGTGAATTTAATGAGTATGCAGGTTTCTCCAAGTTCAGTGGATCTGGGTGAATCATCTTCTTATGAACCATCTGAGGTAAAAAGAGATACCGGGGATGAACTTGGGAAAGATGATTTTCTGGAATTGTTGACTACTGAATTGTCACATCAGGATCCTTTAGATCCCATGGATAATAAGGATTTTATTTCCCAGATGGCTCAATTTAGTTCTCTGGAACAAATGAATAATATGAATAGTAATATGAAGGATTCTCTTAAAACTCAAAGTCTTTCACAGGGTTCATCACTGGTGGGTAAGACAGTGGAAACTGTTGACTCAGATAGTGGTGAAACCATAGAAGGGGTTGTGGAGAAAGTCACCTTTGAAGATGACAAGGTTTATGCTCATCTTGATAATGGTGAAAAGATTGGAGCTGAAGGAATTAGTGCTATTTATTAAAGGTGCTGATTGCTGTTAGGAAAGGGTGATAAAGCATGGATGGTAGAATAAATGTAAATCAACCCCTGAATCCTGTACAGAGACCAAATCACAGGCCAAATAAAGAGCAACAGACAGAGAAAAAATCAAATGATACTTCCTTTAAAGATGTACTGGCTGACAAAATTAAGGAAAAATCAGGTGTTGAATTTTCCAATCATGCCCGTCAAAGAATTAATTCGCGCAATATAGAACTGGGAGAAGAGCAGTTAGATAAATTGAATGATGCAGTAAATAAAGCTGAAGATAAGGGAGCAAGGGAATCGCTGATTATGGTTGAAGGAGTAGCTTATGTGGTCAGCGTGGAAAATAAAACTGTGATTACAGCCATTGATAATGAAAATGTTAAGGAAAATGTGTTTACAAATATTGATAGTGCAGTATTTATGTAAAATGCTGATAAGGGCCGGACCTCTTGCAGGGAGCCCGTTGCTGCCAATTGATTGCGGCAGCAGATCAGCAAAACCCAAAAAGGAGGTCGATTATAGTCTATGATGCGTTCCATGTATGCCGGAGTATCCGGTTTAAAGTCTCATCAGACAAAAATGGATGTTGTAGGTAATAATATTTCAAATGTTAATACAACCGGTTATAAAGGAAGTAGAGTTAATTTTAAAGAAATGTTGAGTCAAAATTTACAGGGTGCTAAGGCACCTCAGGGAGAAGTTGGAGGAGTTAATCCCCAGCAAATCGGTCTGGGAGTTGATGTTGGCAGTATTAACACCAATACTGAACAGGGCAATTCTCAGTCTACGGGTAATAATACAGATCTCTCCATAGAAGGTAATGGATATTTTACGGTTAATGATGGGCAGAAAAACTTATTTACAAGAGACGGTTCCATGTCCCTTGATGAGGACGGTAGTCTGGTTAATGGTTCGACAGGATATAAGGCACAGGGCTGGATGGCTGATGAAAACGGGAATATTGATACAAATTCTGATGTGGAAGATATTGAAATTCCCATTGGTGATTCCATGCCCGGTAAAGAAAGTACTGAAGCAGCCTTTAGCGGCAATCTCGACGGAAGAGCAATTGGTGGTGACAGCCGTAGTGCTACTATAGATGTTTATGACAGTTTGGGAGAAAAACATACTCTTGATGTGGGATACCAGCGCAAAACGGAATCAAGTCCTACGGCCAGTTTTTCAGGAACTGAAGACTATGAATTTGAGATGGATGATACTTCAGGAGATTTAAATGATGTAGATATTAATTTTGAGCAGGACGATGGTGTGACAGGTGATATAGATGGAAGTTTTGATGAAGAGAATAAAGAGATTACTTTAACCTATGACTGGGCTAATGAAACCACAGATGAAACAGAGGTAGAAAATAAAATCAATAATCTGCTGGATTCTGAAGGATATAGTGATGACACCTTCAAATTAAGTGGTTCCTTGGACACATCAGACTTTGAAAATCAGGCTGTTACACTTAGTGCACCTGCTGCCAATGAATGGGACT
>CAZSTU010000054.1:3757-8111 GCA_964609745.1 uncultured Halanaerobiaceae bacterium | reverse complement strand
GACTTTGAAAATCAGGCTGTTACACTTAGTGCACCTGCTGCCAATGAATGGGACTGGACAGTTTCAGACATATCCGATGCAGAGTTTGACGAGGATGATACAGGAGGTACACTGGAGTTTGATTCAGATGGAAGAATAAAAGAAAATACTGAATTAGGAACTATTGAATTTGATCCAGAGGGTGGAGCGGAAGATGGCCAGGAAGTAGAACTGGATTTTTCCCGTTGAACACAATCTGCTGCTGATTACAGTGTAGATGGAGAGAAATCAGATGGATATGAAATGGGTTCACTTGATTCCTTTGAGATAGACAGTTCCGGGATAATCAACGGTTCTTATTCCAATGGTCTAAATCGGGCTCTGGGCCAGGTAGCTGTAGCCAGGTTTAGTAATCCTTCCGGTCTGTCCCGGGAAGGAGATACACTATTTTCAGAATCACAAAACTCAGGTGATGCCCGTATAGGCCAGGCCGGCAATGGTGGTCGTGGAGATATATCTGCCGGTACTCTTGAGATGTCAAATGTGGATCTTTCCGATCAGTTTTCGGAAATGATTACAACACAGCGTGGATTCCAGTCTAACTCCAAATCAATAACCACCACAGATGAGATGCTGCAGGAATTAGTCAATCTTAAGAGATAACGCAAAAAGATCTATTGCATTTGTCGGTAAATGCTGTTAAAATGTGAAGTTATAAGATCTTAGTACTATTCAGATTTCAAAAAAAGGATAATACTGCAAAAAGGGTTTTAATTCCCTTTTTGCAGTTTATTACATAATTAAAGGGGTGGAAAAAAATGATAAAAGTGACTAAAATGGGCGGTGAGGAATTGACCATTAATGCTGATTTAATTGAAAGCATACAATCCACCCCTGATACTGTAATTACTTTAACCAATGGTAAAAAGATACTGGTTAGGGATGAGGAAGACGAAGTAGTAAAAAAGGTCATAAAATATAAAAGGGAAATTTTCTCCTGCCTCACTGTAGAAAAGGGGTGAATTTATGGATCCGATTACAATAATTGGGATAATAACAGGAATAGGTTTAATAAGCGGATCTATTATTTTGGGTGGTCAGGTTGTAATATTTGTCAGTGCCCAATCAGCCATGATTGTCCTTGGGGGCACCTTTGGTGCTACAATGATAAATTACTCCTGGGAACAGCTCAAAAAAATACCTGCACTTTTTAAAATTATTTTTCAAAAAACAACGATGGATTCAGAAGATACCATTGACCTCCTGGTTGATTTCGCCGAGAAGGCTAGAAGAGAGGGTCTGCTTGCTTTAGAACAGGATGCCGCGGATCTTGATGATGCCTTTTTACAAAAGGGTATTCAACTGGTGGTTGACGGTACTGATCCCGAGCTTGTAAGAAATATACTGGAAACAAAACTAACCTTTCTGGAAGAGAGACATGCAGAAGGGCAGAGTATCTTTAACACTATGGCTGAATTAGCCCCTGCTTACGGGATGATTGGGACGTTAATAGGTTTGATACAGATGCTAACAAAGCTGGAAGATCCGTCTAATATTGGTCAGGGTATGGCTGTTGCTCTTATAACCACATTATATGGTACTATACTGGCCAATCTGATATTTATTCCAATGGCTGGAAAATTAAAAATAGCCAGCCAGGAAGAAGTTTTGCTGAAAGAAGTTATGATTGAAGGGATTCTTTCCATCCAGGCCGGTGAAAACCCCCGGATAGTTCGGGAAAAATTAACTGCCTTCCTTGCCAGTGAAATATCAGAGACAGAAGAAGAAGCCGGTTATGAGGGGATGGTGATGGAAGAGAATGCTTAGAGACAGGCGTGATAACGATGATGATGAATTAGATCAGGGATGGATGACTACCTTCAGTGATATGATGATGCTTTTACTGACATTTTTTGTTTTACTTTATTCAATGTCTGTAATTGATGCAGAAAAATTTGAGGCAGCTATCTCTTCATTTCAGGATAATCTGGGAGTACTTGAAGGTGGAAGAACAATTTCTTCAGAAGAAATGGTTGACAGAGGGTCCATAGATGAAAATATTGCTCAAACAAGGCCTGATAATTTGCGATCTGCCATGGAGGAGATGAACCAGTATGTGGAAGAAGAGGGTCTGTCAGAACAGGTCAATATGGAATTAACTGAAAAGGGCCTGGTAGTACGTTTTACCGGACAGATCCTCTATGATATCGGTGAAGCAACAATAAAGCCCGATGGCCAGGATGTGCTGGATGAAGTTGCGGATATATTAAAAGAACTGCCAAATAATGTAATGGTAGAGGGCCACACGGATGACTGGCCAATAGATACTGAGGAATTTCCCTCAAACTGGGAACTTTCGACCGCAAGAGCAACCAATGTAATAAAATATTTTATTGAAGAAAATGAACTGGATCCTGCACGTCTATCTGCTGCAGGTTATTCAGAATACCACCCACTGGAATCAAATGATACTCCTGAGAACAGGGCTCAAAATAGAAGGGTAGAGGTAGTAATTCTCAATACACTCCATGAAGAAGAACAGAGAGGAAGTGATCAAAGTGGCTGATGAAGATAATGGTACAAACTGGCTGAAAATGATTGCGGTCTTTGTTCTAATAGTTGTGATAGCAGCGGGTACAAGTTATGGTGTGATGGTATATTTAACTTCTGAAGATAATGGTGAAGAGCAAAAAAATGAAATGGGGCCCACTCATTCACTTGGTGAGTTTACAGTAAATCTATCTCAAAATCGAAGTGGTTATCAAATTATAAAGGCCGAGATAACTTTAGAGACCAATAATGAGGAAGTTATTGAAGAATTAGAAAAGAAGAGCCCACAAATTAGAGATAGTATTATCAGTATTTTTCGGGAAGCTGATGAACAAGAAATTGAAGAATCCAATGCCAAAGTAATAAAAAGCAGGATCCTCAGTAATTTAAATGATATACTTGGCAGTGGTGAAGTAAAAAATGTCTGGTTTACCAGTCTTGTAGTTCAGTAGGGAGGCGTAAACATGGCTGATGTAATGTCGCAAAATGAAATAGATTCACTTCTGTCTGCTCTTTCTTCGGGTGAAGTTGATGTTGAAGAAATGAAACAGCAGGAATCCGAGGAAGAAGAAATAAAAACTTATGATTTTCGCAGACCTGATAAACTTTCCAAAGAACAGATGCGGACTTTGCAGATGATACATGAAAATCTGGCCCGCCTTCTAACCACAACTCTCTCTACCCGCCTGCGAAGCATGGTTAACTTTGAAGTGGCATCTATTGAACAGTTATCCTATGAAGAATTTATAAGGTCACTGCCACAGCCAACCATCATAGGTATCTGTGAAATGGAACCCTTTACCGGACAGTTTATTTTTGAAGTTAACCCTGATGTTGGTTTTGCGATTATAGACAGACTTTTTGGAGGAAACGGTCAGCCTATAGGCAGCAGTAGGGCTTTTACTGATATAGAACAGGTTGTTTTCAAGAAGGTATTGAGATGGTTTTTACAGGCAATACCTGAAGCCTGGGAAAATATAATTAGAGTTACACCGAGACTGCAGGAGATTGAATCAAATCCACAGTTTACCCAGATAGTACCCAACAACGATATGACAATTATTATAACATTATCAGCACAGATAGCAAACAGTGATGGACTTATAAATATATGTATTCCCTACATTTTGCTGGAACCGGTTGTGGATCGTTTGAGTGCCCAGCACTGGTTTGCCAGTGCCCGTGAGGAACAGACCGCACAACATATAGAAACTTTGAAAAAGAAAATCAAAAAGGCTAAACTCGGTCTTCAGGCAGAACTGGCCCAGACCGAATTAACCGTGAGAGATCTCCTTTATTTGCAGCCAGGAGATGTTGTCAGACTTGACCGCAAGGCTGATGAAAAAATAGATATTCGTATTGGGAATAATGTAAAATACCGGGGAGTTGCGGGGACCCAAAAAAAACATAGAGCGGTCAAGATTACAGATGTAGCAGAGGATGAGGAAAGGGGTGAAGAAAGTGAATCAGGAGAATAATAATGGTGATATGTTATCACAGGATGAAATTGATGCCTTAATGAATGATGAGGGAGATGATCAGGACGATACTTCCGGTGATGAGGAAAGTTTTTTGGAAAAACTGGGAGAAGAAGAAAAAGATGTAATGGGTGAAGTTAATAATATAGCCATGGGATCAGCAGCTACTGCCCTGTATACCCTTCTTGATCAAAAGGTGGAGATTACAACTCCGGATGTAAGAATAATGTCTTTTGCAGAGATAACTGAAGAATATGACAGACCTTGTGTTCTGGTTAAGGTGGAATATACGTAGGGTCTAAAGGGAGAAAATCTCCTGATAATCAAGGAAACGGATGAAGAAATTA
>CAZSTU010000054.1:0-3747 GCA_964609745.1 uncultured Halanaerobiaceae bacterium | reverse complement strand
TCTAATGATGGGTGGTGATGGAATTGATCCTGATGAGGAACTTTCTGAAATGCATACAAGCGCTGTAGGTGAGGCCATGAATCAGATGATGGGTTCTGCTTCAACCTCTCTTTCCAGTATTATTGATGAGGTTGTCAATATTACACCACCTGAAGCAAGGTATCTTGATCTGGATGACGCTGTTGATAAAAAAGATTATTTTGGACCTGAGGAAAAACTAGTGGCAACTTCTTTTAATTTAAAGATTGGAGATCTGGTTGATAGTCGTTTTAAACAACTGGCACCCATTGATTTTACCAGACAGCTGGTAGCACGACTGACAGAAGGTCAGGATAGTGGTTTGACTGCAAAAGAAGAAACTGCCCAACAGGAAGAGGTTTCAGCCGTGACTGAAGAAAAAACAACGCAAAAGCAGAAAAAAGAACAAAAACAAGCTAAAAAAGAGCCTGCAGCTGCCGGTCGCCAAAAATCTGGAGATACCGGGCGAAAAAGAGTTGAAAGGGAAGAAGAAGTGGCTGTGCAGTCAGCTCAATTTCCTGATTTTGATAATGGTTCAACTCAGCCCTTACCACAAAATATGGAACTGATTAAAGATGTTCCTTTACAGGTTACAGTTCGGCTGGGTAAGACAAAAATGACCATTGAAGAAATTCTGGAACTGGGAGAAGGTTCAATTATTGAACTCGATAAACTGGCCGGTGAACCGGTTGACCTTCTGGTTAATGGCAAGCTTGTGGCCAAGGGAGAAGTAGTTGTTATAGATGAAAACTTCGGTTTCAGGGTTAAAGACATAATCAGTCCAATGGAGCGTATAAACAACATTTAAGGAGCTAAAATAATGAATTACAGCTGGGAAATCATCAAAATGATTTTCTACCTGCTGCTGGTCCTGGGGATAATCTATCTTTTAACACGTTTTTTAAAAAATAGATTTTTTCAGCCCAGGGGTGGTAGTAATATTAAGATAATTGAACAGGTATATCTTGCCCCCAAAAAGAGTTTAAAACTGATTAAAATCAGGGATAAGATAATTTTAATTGGTATCAGTGGAGATAAAATAGAGGTTCTCTCAGAGTGGTCCAGTTCTGAGTTTGGACCTCTGGCAGAAGAAGAAAATGATAATAATGAGTTAGGAACGCGATTTTCCAGTTATTTTAACAAATTTAAGGAAAAATACAGGCGTGATGATCATGAATAAGAATGCAGCATTGATAGTAGTAATTGTGCTATTAGTTACACTTCTGTTTCCTTCTGGGGTTAAAGCTCAGGAATTTCAAGTCCCTGACATAAATTTTGAGATTTCCTCTCCCGGTGAAGAGGGAGAAGCTCAGGACCTTGTAATGTCAATGAGAATATTGCTATTACTTACTGTCCTGACACTTGCTCCATCGATATTAATTATGCTGACATCTTTTACCCGAATTGTTATTGTACTTTCTTTGATCAGACGGGCTCTGGCGGTAAGACAGATGCCACCCAATCAGGTAATTATTGGTCTGGCGATATTTATGACAATTTTTGTTATGATGCCTGTCTGGCAGGATATAAATGTTAATGCCATTCAACCCTATGTTGATGAAGAAATTGCCACCGAAGAAGCTTATGAAGAGGCAGAACAGCCTATCCGTGATTTTATGTTTGAGCAGGTAAGAGAGAAGGATGTCTCATTATTTGTAAGAATGTCCGGAATTGAAAGACCTGATAATGAGGGAAATATACCCACTTATGTTCTTATCCCCGCTTTTATTATCAGTGAATTTAAATATGCATTTCAGATAGGATTTCTTATTTATCTGCCATTTTTGATGATTGACATGGTTGTTGCCAGTATTTTAATGTCCATGGGGATGAGGATGTTACCACCGGTAATAATTTCTCTTCCCTTTAAAATATTACTTTTTGTACTGGTTGATGGCTGGTATCTGGTTATTGAGTCTTTGATGAGGACATTTTAATTATTATGGAGTGATAAAAATGACACCAGCAGTGGTAATTGATATTGGCCGTGAGGCATTATATACTGTATTAATAATTATTGCCCCTGTACTGGGTTTCGGGCTTATTACCGGACTTCTGGTAGCTATTTTGCAGGCCACCACCCAGATTCAGGAACAAACTCTGGCCTTTGTGCCCAAGATAATGGCTGTTTTAATTTCTATCGGAATTTTTGGGCCCTGGATGCTGACCACAGTTATTGATTTTGTAGAAAATTTATTTGAAAATATCCCCAATTATATTGGTTAATAGTTCTGGCTCAAAGAGGTGGCCACTGTGGATTTAGGTAATTTTTTGAGCAATTATACATACTTATTTATTTTAATTATGCTGCGCTATTTTGGGTTATTTATAATAACACCTATATTTAGCAGTCAGGCCTTTTTTTCTCGTTTTAAAGCTGGACTTAGCTTCTTACTGGCATTAGTTTCACTGCCGGTGATACAGCAGATACAAAATATTGATGTACCCGATCATGTCCTTTTAATTGCGGCAGATGTTTTAAAAGAAATTTCTATAGGATTTTTTATGGGTTTTATAGTTTTACTTATATTTACTGCCATACAGCTGGCCGGGCAGTTTATTGACCTGAGAATGGCGTTTCGTCTGGCCAATGCAGTAAATCCCATGAGTGATTCTCCGACACCGGTAGTAGGACAATTTAAGAATATTATAGCCATTCTGGTGTTTTTGACCCTGGAGGGTCATCATATACTGATTCATAATATATATCGTTCATTTTCCATTATTCCTATAGCCCAGGCCGAGTATTCAAATGAATTTTTTCGGTTTTTATTTCGCAGCAGTGGTGATCTGTTCATACTTGCCTTTCAGATAGCACTACCTGTTTTTGGTACAATCTTTATTGTTGATGTAATACTGGGTTTTCTGGCCCGGGCCGTACCACAGATGAATCTCTTTATTATAGGTTTACCTGTGAAAATTCTGGTAGGTTTTATCTTTCTGCTGCTGGCAATAAATGTTATGATCAACTTCTTTGATGATCAATTTCAGCAGTTATTCCGGGATTTGCTCCGCCTTCTTCAATTAATGGCCCCGGGTTAAACTGTCACAGGAGGTGGCTTAATTGCCAAAAGATAACCCTACCGGCCAAAAAACTGAAGATCCAACACCGAAACGAAAAAGAGAAGCCCGGGAGGAAGGGCAGGTGGCTAAAAGTCAGGAACTGGCTTCAGCCTTTGTCCTGATGGGTGGTTTTGTTATACTTTATCTTGGCTTTTCCCGGATAATTGGTCTGATGATGCAAAATATGACTGAATTTTTGTCCATGAACCGGGTGCCCAGTGTGGATAAGGCTTCCACCTATGAGATGGTTATTGATGGCTTTCTTGAAATTGCCCTTATTGTCGGTCCGGTAATGATGGCTGCGGCTATTGTAGGAGGTATTGTCAATTTCATTCAGGTAGGTCCGCTCTTTACAATAAAACCCCTGCAGCCAAAGTTATCAAATATAAACCCGGTCAGTGGACTTAAAAGGCTTTTTTCTATAAAGTCACTGGTGGAATTAGCAAAGTCACTGGCCAAACTGGCAATTATTGTTTTTTTAAGTTTTATGCCCCTCCGTTATGGCTGGACAGTACAGGTACAGCTGCCACACAGAGGGGTGGAGGCCGGTGTATTATATATCGGTGATTTAATTCTTAAAATAGCTGTACTTATATCCATTTTTATGGTTGTTGTCAGACTATTTGATTACTTTTAACAGCTTTGGGATCACAAGCAAGACTCAAA
>CAZSTU010000053.1:0-12980 GCA_964609745.1 uncultured Halanaerobiaceae bacterium | reverse complement strand
CCGCTAGCATAAAGCCGGGGCCGAACCAGTAATAAAAAAACAAAAATAAGTAAAAATTATAAAAAAATAACTTAAGCTAAGCTCTAATCTTTGAACCCATTTTTACAGCTTATTTTATAAGGCATGCAGCGATGGCCTTCCTGTAATGAGACCAATGGTAATGTAATATTCTGAAGATGAAAATACTCCTAATCTATATACTCAATTTATGCTAGGCAGTCAGATGCTAATTGCACCAGTATTTGAACCTGATCAAAATAAGAAAATGGTCTATTTGCCGGAAGGAAACTGGATTAATTTTGATAAAGATAAAATAATATCAGGACCCTCCCATCATATATGTGATACTCCTCTATCTAATATACCTGTGTTTGTTAGAGAAGGAAGTATAATTCCACTACAGCCAGTACAAAATTTTGTTGGTGAAAAAACATTTAAGAATCTGGATATTCATATTTATACCGGCAGCAATGATATATTAAACGATTATCTTTTATTTGAAGATGACAGTATAAGCAATGATTATAAAAAAGGTAAATACCGTCTTTCTAAATTTAAATATAATAAAGAAAAAAATACAGTAAAATTCAAGCAGAATATACTGCAAAATAACTTTAGTCCTTCCTATGACAATTACCGGCTAATATTCCACAATATAAAAGAATCACCCCAAAATATAAAATTAAATGGCAAGGATTTTAAGCAGTGGAATTACAATAAAGTAGATAATAAAATTACGATTAATATCTCTATAAATAAAAATTTCAAGTTAAAAATTAAGATCAAATAAATTTCATATGTAAAAAGATGAAAATGCAACTGAAATTTTTATTAAATAAGGAAGGATTCCTCATCTTTTTATAGAAATATATATAATGTAAATGCAAACGTTTGAATTTCTTTGTATAAGATATAAGTTAATATAAAACAATAATTAACCTAAAAAATAAAAATCAAATAAGGTGGTCCAGATGAAAAAAACAACAATTAAAGATGTAGCACAAAAAGCGGATGTTTCTCCATCCACTGTATCCAGAGTTATAAGTGATAGTCCCAATATCAGTGATAGTACCAAACACCGTGTGAGAAAAATAATGGAAGAAATGAATTATCATCCCAATGCAATTGCCCGCAGTCTGGTCACTCAAAAAACAAATACAATCGGCCTGGTTATGGCCCGCCCTACAGACAGAGCCTTTGCCAATCCCTTTTTCTCTGAGGTTATCCGGGGAATAGCCGATATAGCTCAGTCCAAACACTACAATTTATTATTTTCTGCTGCTGAAAATTATTATACAGAATCAGAAGAAACATTAAGCCTGGTCAAAAACGGACGGGTGGATGGACTAATACTTATGGCTTCGAGAGCCAATGATAAATTAATAGAATACCTCCAGTCATACCGTTATCCCTTCGTACTTATCGGCCGAAGTCCTCATTATGACAACCTTCCCCGTGTTGATAATGATAATATTAAGGCTGCTTATGATATGATGAACTTTTTAATAAAAAATAATAATAAGAAGATAGCACTTATTGCCGGTCCTGATGACTACATTGTCAGTCGTGATAGAATTGAGGGTTATAAAACTGCTCTTAAAGAAAGTAATATAAAATTTGATGAAAATCTAATCAAATATACTGACTTTTCCTATAAAGAAGGCTATAAGGCTGTAAAAGAATTATTGCGGTCCATTCCTGATCTTGATGTAATCTTTGCTATTGATGATTTGCTGGCTATAGCTGCTTTAAATAGCATAAAAGAGCACGGTCTAAATATTCCCGGAGATGTTGGAGTGGTAGGTTTTAATGACCAGACGCTCTCCTCATATATAGAACCCAATTTAACAACAGTTCGAATTCCAATAATAGAAATGGGCAAGAAAGCAGCAACAATGTTAATAAAAATGATTAATAACCCTGAATACAATGGTGAAGAAAAAATCATTCCAACAAAAATTATAGCCAGAAAAACCCATAAAAATTAATCTCGCCAGTATATTCCATCTGGAAATACTGGAAGAGATTGATTTTATAAAAAAACATTCAAGGGGGTAAATAAAAAAATGAGAAAGTTTTTAATTTTTTCTTTAGTTTTAGTACTAATTTTTGGTCTTACTGGTCTGGCAAGTGCTTCTACAAAAGGAGAGTTACTAATCTGGGCTGATGAAGAAAGAGCAGAATTAATGGAAGATCTTGGAGAAGAATTTGAAGAGGATTTTGGTATACCTGTCAGTATTTCTGAAGTACCTTTTGGTGATATAAGAGATAATATGAGGGTTGAAGCTCCCAGTGGGGAAGGCCCTGACATAATTGTAGGTGCACATGACTGGGTTGGAGAACTTGTTAATAATGGATTAATAGCTTCTATTGATCTTGATGACAAAAAAGATGACTTTATGCCTGTTGCTCTTGATGCTTTTAGCTGGGAAGAGGAAGTCTACGGTCTACCGTATACTATCGAATCTGTTGGTTTAATTTACAACAAAGACATGGTGTCTGAACCACCTGCTAATTTTGAAGAATTTGAAGAAATAATCAAAAATATTACTGATGAAGATGAAGAAGTTTATGGTTTTGCCCTGCCACAGCCCGACCCCTATCACACTTTTCCCTTCATGAGTGCTACCGGTGGATATGTCTTTGGCAGGGATGAAAATGATGTGCTTGACCCAACCGACATAGGTCTCAATAACGAAGGAGCTGTTACCGGTCTGGAAAAATTGGCTAAATTATATCGTGATGATCTGGTACCCTATCTTGATTTTCAATCCATGAGTGAACTTTTCTCTCAGGAAAGACTGGCCATGATGATCACCGGTCCCTGGGAATTAGCCAATATCAGAGAAGCAGGTATTAACTATGGTTTTACTCAAATACCCAAAATAGATGGCAATGAGGCCAAACCTTTCGTTGGGGTTCAAGGATTTATGATTAGTGAATTTAGTGAAAATAAAATGCTGGCCAGGACATTTTTGATGGACTATATTGCTACTAAGGATACTATGACAAAACTTTATGAAATTGACAATAGACCTCCCGTTTATGAACCAGCCACAGAAGTAGCTGAAGAAGATGAAGACACCCTTGGTGTACTTGAAAGTGCAGAAGCAGGAACACCAATGCCCAATATCCCTGAAATGAACGCAGTATGGGAAAGCTGGGAAAACGCACTGGAAGTAACCCTATCACAGGATGAAGATGTAAAAGATGCTTTAGATAATGCCGTAGAACAAATAGAAGAAGCTATTGAAGAAAGTTCAGACTAACAAAAATGTGTTGAATTTGCCCACCGGCCTTATGCCACAGGGCTGAGGCCGGTTTCTCTAATATAGGGGAGGGATATAATGGATTTTAATAAATCAGGGAGAAATTTAATTTTATATGTTTTCAAATTAATATTTTTGGGAGTACTGGACTCCCTTGCTATCTGGAGTGCAATTATTTTATTCAATGATACTGCTTATATATTATTTGCTGCTTTGGTAATCGGAGTTATTACTATAAACTATGTTTATCTGGTCGATAAAGCCTATCCCCTGAGATATATCCTGCCTGGTACATTATTTATGGTTGCCCTGGTAGTATATCCTATTTTTTATACTGCATATATATCATTTACAAATTATGGCACAGGCAATATACTCAGTAAGGATCAGGTAATACATCAACTGGAAAACAAATATTATCAACCACCTGAGGCTGAAGAGTTACAGTTTACCGCTTTTAAAAAACCGGATCAGGAAGAATTTGCAGTTTTACTTGAAGACGAAAAAGGAAATCTATTTTTGGGAATAAAAGGACATGCAGAAAAAATTTCTTCAAATGATAAACGTTTAAAAGACAATAACAATGATGGAGAAATCGATGAAATAAATGGTTATCAAAAACTGGATCAAAGAAAACTATATCAAAACATGGGAACACTGGAAGAATTAGCATTTAAAAGATCTGATAAAGATTATCTTTACAGAATGGCCAGTGCTACCAAGTTTAAAGCTTATGAACCCCAATATGAGTATAACTGGGAAAAAGGAAAATTAATAAATCTTAAAACTGAAAAAGAATATTATCCCAGAGATGGTTTTTTTCGTAGTGATGATGGAGAAAAATTAACACCCGGTTACAGAACCTATGTTGGCTGGGAAAATTATAGAAAACTTTTAACAGATCAGAGGATATTTCAACCTTTTCTCAGAGTTTTCCTCTGGACCTTCCAGTGGGCTTTATTAAGTGTATTTACCACTTTTGTTCTTGGGTTGTTTATGGCTATTTTACTTAATGATAAAAACTTAATTTTGCGAAAATTTTATCGGGTGATTTTAATCTTACCATATGCCATACCTGCTTTTATTTCTGTTTTAATCTGGAGGGGGCTTTTTAATACAGAAGTAGGAGTAATTAACGCTATTTTGAATACTCTTTCTATCGCTTCAGTACCATGGATGGAAAGTGTTATCTGGTCCAGAATAGCATTAGTAATAGTAAACCTCTGGCTGGGATTTCCTTATATGATGTTAATCAGCCTGGGGGCCTTACAGAGTATTCCTCAAAATCTTTATGAAGCAGCTGCCATAGATGGTGCCTCACCCTGGCAGAGATTAAAAAACATAACTTTACCATTATTATTAGTCAGTTTAGGACCTCTACTTATTTCGTCCTTTGCCTTTAATTTCAATAATTTTAATATAATTTATCTTTTTAATGAAGGAGGCCCGGCTATTGCAGGTTCACAAACTCCGGCTGGTGGAACAGATATTTTAATTTCCTATACCTATAATTTATCCTTTGCTACAGGTAGAGGAGCTGATTATGCTCTGGCCAGTACGGTTACATTGTTTATCTTCATGATTACCGCTATTATCACCTGGTTTAACTTTAAATATACCGGGGCCCTGGAAGAGGTGAAAGAAAATGTATAAAAGAGAATCCAAAAAAGTAAAATTGCTTAAACACCTGATTATCTGGATTGTAATTATCTTTGCTCTCTTTCCCATTGCCTGGACAGTATCTGCCTCTTTTAATCCTACCAATTCATTAATTGGACAGGGTATAATACCTAACAATCCCACTTTAGAAAATTATAGGGAATTAATTACAAACAGCCGTCATCCCTTTTTGAGATGGATCTGGAATAGTATCAAAGTTTCACTGGTTACTGCGTTTTTCTCTGTGGCCATGACCGCTCTGGCAGCCTATCCCTTTTCACGTTTTAAATTCAAAGGAAGAAGAAAAGGTCTTTTTGTTTTTCTATTGATTCAGGTATTCCCTCAGATGTTAGCTATGGTAGCTATATATCTACTGTTTTTAAAAATCCAGAATTATTTACCTCTTTTTGGACTTAACAGACATCCTACTTTGATTACAATTTACCTGGGAGGAGCCATAGGAGTTAATACCTGGTTAATGAAGGGTTATCTTGATACAATCCCTACTTCTCTGGAAGAAGCTGCCTATATAGATGGTGCTACCAAATTTCAGGCCTTTTATAGAATTATATTGCCACTGGCTCGCCCCATTCTGGCAGTTTTATTTGTAATTCAATTTATTAACACTTATTCTGAATATGTTCTGGCCAGTATTATTTTGGGTTCAACAGAAAAATATACTCTTGCGGTAGGACTGCACCTTTTTATTTCAGACCAGTATGCCAAAAGATGGGGAGTGTTTTCAGCTGCAGCTTTACTGGGAGCTATTCCCATAATTATCCTCTTTATGCTTGTACAGGATCACATTGTCCACGGACTAACCGGCGGAGCTGTCAAAGAATAAGTGACAAAGGAGATTAAAATATGAATAAAGCAGCAATTTATCATGTTAGTTTCAGCAACTTTGCCTTCCCCGTCTCAGATAATTCATTAAAACTAAGAATCAAAGCTGCTCGCGGGGACCTAAAAAAAGTCAAAGTGATTTATGGTCCCCGTTTTAATATTAATAATCGAGAGCCTAATTACTGTCAGAAAATGAAATTATCGGGAAGTGATCTGGAACACGACTATTTCACAGCCACCATCTTTCTGGACGATCCCCGATTTAGATATCATTTTTTACTTAATGACGGTCAAAAAACCCTCTGGTACAATGAAAGAGGGTTTTTTGAAAATAGACCCCGAGGTTATGATAGCGGTTTTTTTCAATATTCACTTATTACTAAAGATGATATAATAGATAAGCCAAATTGGCTAAATAATGCCGTGGTTTATCAAATATTCCCTGAAAGATTTTACAATGGAAATAAATCACTTAATCCTGAGAATTGTCAAAAATGGGGAGAAAAACCGGATCGTAATTCCTTTTTTGGGGGAGATCTTCAGGGTATACTGGAAAAAGTTGATTATTTGAAAAATTTAGGAGTAAATGTTATTTATCTTACACCTATTTTTAAATCCCCAACCAATCATAAATATAATATAGACGATTACTATCAAATTGATCCTCATTTTGGGGATAAAGATACAGCCAAAAAATTAGTTGAAGAGGCTCATAACAGGGAAATTAAAGTAATTTTTGATGCTGTTTTTAATCATTCCGGTTATAATTTTTTTGCCTTTAGAGATTTAAGGGAAAAGGGGGAGAATTCTAAATATAAGGATTGGTATAAATATCAATCTCTCCCACTAAAAACAGAACCCCCTCTAAATTATGAAACTTTTGCCCGGGATATCCCTACACTACCCAAATTAAATACTGCCAATCCTGAAGTTCAAGATTATCTACTGAATGTTACAAAATACTGGATGGAATATCTTAATATTGACGGATGGCGACTGGATGTGGCAGACGAAGTTGCCCCTTCTTTTTGGGTTCGATTTCGCAAACTCGTTAAAAAAATTAATCCAGAAGCATATATTCTGGGAGAAGTCTGGCATAATGGACAAAAATGGCTGCAGGGACAGCATTTTGATGGGATAATGAACTATTCTTTTACTCAGGCATTAATAGATTTTTTTGCCAAAAAAAATATAGGACCGGTAGAATTTGATGCCCGCCTGACTAAAAATAGAATGAAGTATAAAGAACAAGTATCAAAGTCTCTGCTTAATTTACTGGACAGCCATGATACCGCTCGCTTTTTGAATCACAGCCGTCAACAGATTGACGCCTTAAAATTAGCAGTTTTATTACAAATGACCTATACAGGAATACCCTTGATATATTATGGAGATGAAGTGGGACTTAGCGGGGGAGAAGACCCCGATAACCGACGCTGTATGCCCTGGAAAAAATCAAAACAAAATCGAGAGCTATTTGATTTTTATCAAAAATTAATAAAAATACGCAAAAAATATCCCACATTGCAAAAAGGAAATTTTGAATCATTTCTTATTGATGAATCCCGTAATATTTATGGATATAAACGTTATTTTAAGCAAAAAATAATCTATGTTATAATAAATAACAGTTCGGTCAAACATAAAATTAGACTTGATAAAAAAATACCTGCCGGGAAAAAATATAATGATATTTTAAATGAAAAAAAATATAAATATCAAAAAGAAAAACAAAATTTTACAATTACTATCAAAGCACATTCTGGTGTAATTTTAATCTAATTTTAATCTCTATTTAAATAATTTTTAATAAAAAGATGATATAATATAAGCAAAATAATAAAAGAATAAAGGGGTGATAAAAAAATGAGGTTTTTTAATCCACAAAAAAAGAGTATATTTATTTATCTAACTATAATTTTTGTGATTTCTATTATCCTCATTCCAGTTATTTCTGAAGCTGAAGACAGCCCCAGCAACGAAATGTTTGAAAAAAACTTTTTTGCTGACATAGCAACAGAAACCAATGATGGAGTTGTAAAAATTAACACAGAAATGGAGGTTGAACAGGAAAGTGATCATCCATTTCTGAATGATCCATATTTTCGCTATTTCTTTGGAGATCAATTTCCTGAAAACGATGAACCAAGAAGAGAACAGGGCTTTGGTTCAGGTTTTATAGTATCAGAGGAAGGTTATATTGTCACAAATCAACATGTAGTCAATAAAGCAAGTGAAATTGAAGTAACAATAAATGGTCTGGAAGATCCTGTGCCTGCAGAACTCGTTTGGTCTGATTCCAGCCTTGACCTGGCAGTACTAAAGGTAGACGTTGACGAAGATTTAACAGTAATTGACCTTGGAGATTCTGATGATATTAATCCTGGTGACTGGGCAATTGCCATAGGAAATCCTTTTGGTTTTGAACATACTGTAACTGTTGGAGTAATAAGCGCACTTGGTCGACCAATTCAGGTTCCAACACAACAGGGACAGGTCCGTTCATACAGTAATTTAATACAGCTGGATGCAGCAATTAACCCCGGTAATAGTGGTGGTCCACTCTTAAACATCGATGGAGAAGCCATTGGTATCAATACTGCTGTTAGTCAGCAGGGACAGGGCATTGGATTTGCCATCCCAATTAATGAAATCAAAGGGATAATTAATGAATTAAGAGAAACAGGGGATGTAATAAGACCCTGGCTGGGAATTTCTTTTAGAGATATAAATAAAGACATACAGGATTATTTTGAACTGGATAATAGAGACGGAGTGCTGGTTATGAATGTAATGGAAGATAGTCCTGCTGCTGAAACTGGTATTCAGTCTTACGACATAATTAAGGAAATTAATCGTGAAAAAATAGAAAACAGTGAAGATGTAAAAGACATAATTAATGATACTGAAGTAGGTCAAAAAGTTATGGTCAAAATTATTAGAGATGGTCAATCAGAAGTTATTTTTGTTGAAATTGGGGAAAGACCCGATAATATGTAAAGTAAATATTATATAAGTCCCCCCTAATTTATCCCCCTGTCCCTGTCAGCAGGGGGTAAATTATTTATTGCATTTTTATAATTTATCTGCTAATATCATATTAAAAAGACAGAGGAGGATTTATAAATGAACTCATTGTCCGAAAAAGATAAAGAAGATATACTCAATAGATTAAAAAGAATAGAAGGACAGGTCAGAGGACTTCAAAGAATGGTGAAAGAGGAAAAATACTGTGTTGATATCCTTACTCAGGTCAGTGCCAGCAGAGGGGCCTTAAAAAAAGTTGCTATGAAGGTACTTGATAGACATATAAATGGTTGTGTCAAAAGAGCAATTATTAATGAAGAAAGCGAAGAAATAATTTCTGAGTTGATGGATGTAGTTTCTAAATTTACCGACTAAAGGAGGTTTTATTTTGATTGGCCTCTGTGTTATGGAACTTTCCATACCCGGTGCTCGTTCACTTAAAGATAAGAGGCGAATAATAAAAAGTTTAATTGATAAAAGTAAAAATAATTTTAATATTGCCATTGCTGAAACTGAAGAAAATGAAAAATGGCAAAGTTCAACTATCAGTGTTGTCACAGTAAGCAATAAAAAAATTCAACTAGAACGATTGCTTACCCAATATATTAATTTTGTTGATGAGTTTCCCGGTCTATATTTAAGAGATTATCAAATACAATATATTTAATTATGGGAGAGGATGGGGATGGCCAGCAAAATTTTAATAATTGAAGATGAAAGTAAAATAGCACGGATAATGGAACTTGAACTGGAACATGAAGGATATAAAGTTGATGTGGTAAAAACCGGTCAGAATGGTTTAGATAAATTAAAAGAAAAAAATTACGATTTGCTTTTGCTTGATATAATGTTACCAGGTATGAATGGAATGGAAGTATGCTCGAGAATTAGAGAATTTTCAGAAATTCCTATTATTATGGTTACTGCCAAAGATGCTGTCTCAGAAAAGGTCAACGGTCTTGACACCGGGGCAGATGATTATATTACCAAACCCTTTGCCACTGAAGAATTACTTGCCAGAATAAGAGCACTACTCAGGCGTAATAAAGAAGAAAAGGATGATAATATCCTTAAGATAGATAATTTAACAGTTAATCTGGAGAAACATCAGGTAAAAAGAAATAACAAAATTATTGAACTGACTAAAAAGGAATATGACCTCTTAACTTATTTATTAAAAAATAAAGAAGTTGTGGTAAGCCGCAAACAACTTCTTAATAATGTCTGGGGTTATGATTATGCAGGTGAAACAAATATTGTAGATGTATATATACGTTACTTGAGGAGTAAAATCGACGATCCCTTCCCCAAGAAATTGATCCATACAGTAAGAGGTGTAGGGTATGTAATGCGGGAGGAATAAATATGAACTGGTTTTTTAATAAACCCAAAAAAATTTCCTGGAAACTCACCCTGGTTTATACAATAATTTTTATGCTGGTACTAATAATACTCAATACCTCTGTTTACTTTATTCTACAGAAGTTCATAAATAATACCATTAAAGAAAATATTGATAATACTTTAAACTATATCCTGCCCAAAATAAGAGGTGTTGATGAGAGGAGCTTTGATCAGTATGATGCAGATTTTTTGAACGATATAAGCCGCAGTGAAGGTAATGTATATTTTAGAATACTGGACTATAATCAAAATATCATTGCCCAATCCAACCATATAAAAAATCTAAATATTCCCCTTGACACCGATTATTCTAAAATAGATGCAGGAGATAATGAGTATGTTGCCAAAACTGTAATTATTTCAAAATATGGATTTCTCAATGGCTATCTACAGGTAGTTAGAGATACCACAGTTGAAAAAGAATTCATGGAAAGACTTATGATTTTACTGATTGCAGCCGGTATTATTGGTAGTGTGGGGGCTTTAATTATTGGATATTTAATTACCAAAAAATCCATGCAGCCTGTTAAAAACATGAGCAGTACTGCTCGTCAGATCACTGCCAGTGACCTCGGACGCAGGCTAAAAATCAGTGATGCAGAAGACGAATTATCAGATCTGGCTCGAACATTTAATTCTATGCTTGACAGACTGGAAGATTCCTTTAAAAGACAGCGCGAATTTGTTTCTGATGCTTCCCATGAACTCAGGACTCCTATATCTGTCATAAAAGGGTACATTAATTTGCTTGATCGCTGGGGAAAAGATAATGATGAAATCAGAGAAGAAGCAATAACTGCCATAAAAGAAGAAGCTGACCATATGGATAAACTTATCGAAAGCCTTCTTTTTCTGGCAAGAGGTGATATAGAAAATATTGAAGTGGTAAAGGAAACATTTTATCTGGATAAAGTTGTGAAAAGAATCTGCGACGAAATGTCCATGATAAATGATAATATAAATATTGAATGTAGAGTGAATGAGGGTATTGAGTTCAAAGGAGATAAAAAATTAATTATTCAGCTTCTTCGCATTTTTCTTGATAACAGTATTAAATATACTCCGAAAGGAGGTAAAATTATTGTCAGTGTAACTCATAAGAATAAAAATATATTTCTTGAAATAGAAGATACAGGTCAAGGTATACCGGAAAATGAAATTCCTCATATTTTTGAAAGATTTTATAGAGTAGATAAATCTCGTAACAGTAATAATGGCGGAACCGGACTGGGCCTGGCAATAGCCAAAGAAATAATAGATATTCATGAGGGAGATGTTGAGGTGATAAGTAAAAAAAATGAGGGAACAAAAATAAAGGTAAGTTTACCTGTTAAATAATAAAAATTACAAACGGGAGGATTAATATTCAATGTTAGAATATAATATTCCAGGCCGGGGTAAATTGACAATCAGAAACCTTCTTATAGATTATAATGGCACCCTGGCCTATAAAGGTAAAATAGATGATAGTACAAAGAAAATGATAGAAAGACTTAATCAAAAAGTAAATGTATACATAGCCACAGCTGACACCTATGAGACTGTCAGGGATCAATTTAAAAATAGTAAAGTAAATTTAAAAATTATCGATAAAAAAAATGGGAAAGATGATAAACAAAAATTAATTGAAGAACTGGGGATTAACAAAACTATTGCTATTGGTAATGGAGCAAATGATAAAAAGATGATACAAAAAGCATGTCTGGGTATTGTAATTTTGGGACCTGAAGGTTGTAGTACTAAAACTTTAATTGAATCAGATCTGGTGGTCCACGATATTAAACATGCCTTTAACCTTTTAATAAATTCTGAGAGTTTAAAAGCAACTTTGAGAAAGTAGGTGATTTTTTGAAAATTAAAGCATTACAGATGTTTGTGGAACTGGTGGAAACAGGTAGCTACTCAAAAGTTGCAGAAAAACTTAATATTACTCAACCGGCAGTCAGTATGCAGATTAAATCACTGGAAGTATTTTTTGATGTAGAACTTCTAAATAAAGATAAGGGTAAGATTAAACTAACATCTGCCGGTAAAGTCTTATATAATAATGCCTTGAAAATAATTAATAACTGGCAGGAAGCCATGTACAGAATCAACCAGCTTAAAGACAAAACCTGCGGTTCTCTCAAAATAGGTTGCAGTACTATACCATCTGAGTATCTTTTGCCTCAGGTTTTGGCTGAGTATTGCGCTAAATTACCTGAAATAAAAATCTCCATAAAAGTTGGAGATAGTAAAGAAATGATTCAACGATTAAAAAATAATAAAGTTGATCTAATTATGGTTGGATTAAAACCAAAAATTAAAGATTTTAAAATAAAGACTGCGGCCGATGATACTCTCAAATTAATTACACCGGTTGATCATCATCTGATTGATCAAAAGAGGGTTACAATCAAAGATATTTTTTCTGAAAAATTTTTGATCAGAGAAAAAGGTTCTGGCACAAGAAAAGCCATGGTAGAAGGATTAAAAAATGCAGGTATTAACATGGAGCAAATCAATATAGGCTGCCAGCTGGGCAGTACAGAAGCAGTTGTATCTGCTGTAGAAGCCGGGCTGGGTATTTCATTTATATCCAGGCTGGCAGCACTAAAGGCCAAAAAATGTAATAGAATAAAAATTGTAGATGTCAGGGATATGTTGATCAGCAGGAAATTTTTTCTAGCCTGTCGGAGAGACAAGGCTGGTGAATATATAGTTGACGAATTCTTTAAATTATTTCCTGCTAATTGAACCATTATATTAGCCAGTATAATCTTTTAGACAATCTATAGT
>CAZSTU010000052.1:0-13159 GCA_964609745.1 uncultured Halanaerobiaceae bacterium | reverse complement strand
TAAGTGCCCCTGTGAAGATGGATGTCCGGCCTGTGTAGGGCCGGTAAAGGAAGTTGGTCCTGACGGCAAAAAGCTAACAGGTATTTTGCTTAAGGAGGCGCTGGCAGATGGATTTAAGGGAAAAACTAAAAAAACTGGAAAAGACCTCATCACAAGAGACTGATAAAACTTATGCCTCCAGTAAAGATGAAGTAGACCAAAAAAAAGAAAATATCCTGGATAAAATTATTGGAGGGAGAATAATAGAAAATCCAGGTGGTAAATTTTTTCTAAAAAAGGTTGAATACACTGTCGATGAATATCACGGCAAATACCCTCTGCACACTCTAACTTCATTTGATCAAAATGATTATCATAAGATTACAGGGAAAAGTTTGGAGAAAAGTATTGAAATAAAAAATCTCTTATTTGTGGATACTGAGACTACAGGTTTGATGGGGGGGACGGGCACACTGCCCTTTCTGGTAGGGATAGGATATTTTAAAAATGATAAATTTATTATTGAACAGTGTTTTATGAGGGATTATGATGATGAACTTGCTCTCTTAAAATATTTGGAAGAACTTTGGGGAGATTATGAATTAATTATTTCTTTTAATGGTAAATCTTTTGATATCCCCCTTCTTAGAACACGTTATATAATGAACAGACTGTCAATGCCGGGGATAAAACAACTGGATTTATTACATGCTGCCAGAAGGGTCTGGCACCATCTTGAGTCCTGTTCACTATCTGCCCTGGAAAAAGAAAAACTGGGAATAAAAAGAGAAAAAGATATTCCGGGAAGAGAAGTTCCTCAACTATATTTTGATTATCTTTCTGTAAAGGATCCTGAAATACTGCTCCCGATATTTACTCATAATCGTGATGATATAGCGTCTCTGGTAACTTTATTGATAGATTTAAAAAATATTTTTAATGCTCAAAAGTTGTCGGAACTATCAGCAGAAGAACTTTATAATCTCGGACATGTTCACGAAAAAAGAAAAAATCTGAATTTAAGTATAAAATATTATGAAAGGGCACTTGCTGAGCTATCTGACCGGGATGATAAAAATATATTATGCGAAAAAGTAGAAAAGTCTCTTTCCTGGCAGTATAAAAGGACTGAAAGCTGGGATAAAGCAGTTCAGATCTGGCAAAATATGATTAAAAATAAGAGGGGTAAGATCTTTCCTCATGTAGAACTTGCCAAGTATTATGAGCATCAGCAAAAAGATATAAATAAGGCCTATCATATTTGTAGAAAGGGTTATGAATATTTGAAAGAGAAAAGACCATTATTTGCTAATTTTTCGCGTTTAAATGAGAAAATGAGACACAGATTAAAGAGACTGGAAAAGAAAGGGGACATAAAAAATGGATAACATAAAAGGTATCAAAGAATTTTTGGAAGAAGATGATAAAACACGGAGGTCCTACAAAATTGGACGTAATGAGCCCTGCCCCTGTGGTAGTGGTAAGAAATATAAAAAATGTTGTGCAACTATAACACCGGAAAAATCCAAAGAATATTATAAAGAAAAGATAAAAAAAGAAGATGAACCGAAAAAGGTATATGAGTTGTTAAAAGAGGCTGATAAAGATTATCCCCTTGACCCTACCTTTATATTACCTATAATAGTTTATAGTCTTCACAATCAGGATAGGGAAACTGCCGGTTATTATCTACGTAAAGCCTGGCGGGTGATGAAGGCAGATCTTGATGATGTTTTTATTATGCCTCTGGTTAATTTAATGTTAAGTGATGGGGAAATTAAAGAAGCTGAAGAAGTTGTTGAAAAAGCACGACAAAAGAAGGGTGATTCACCTCATTTACTCATATCACATGGTGAAGTAATGAAGGCAAAGGGAGATTTTGATAAGGCATTTGCCGATATTGAAAAAGGTCTGGAAATTGAAGCAGATAATACAGAGTTGATAGTATTTAAACTGGAAACTCTGCTGGACCTAAATGAACTCCTGGCTGCTCTTGAGGTCTGGTATAACCGCTATGATTTGCTAAAAGAGTTGAAGGGTATTCAGGTTTTAGATTTTTTAAAGAATTTATTGAGGGAAAACTTTGCCCTGGCCAGGGATGCCGGTATAGAAGAAACAAAGGCTGTACTGGAGCAGGCAATCAAGGCCAACAGGCTCTGGCAGGATATTTATGATCACCTGGCTAAACAGGAAGAAGAGCAGGTTGAAGAGAAATTGAAGGAACTGGAAGGTTTGCTTCCACATAACTCGCCGCTTGTATCGAATGTTATGGACAATTATAATGATATTGAAGATTATGAGCGGACTATTGAGTATGGAGAGAGGGTAAAAAATTATCATCAGGAAAATCATTATTTTCAACTGGCCCTGGGCAGGGCTTTTCTGGAAAAAGATGAACTGGTAGAGGCTGGTAAGCACCTGCGCAAATCATTTGATATTGCCCGGAGTAAATCAGAAAAAAATAACGATAATTTCAATGACTGGGATCTTGTAGGCGAATACCTCCGATATCTGCTGGAGAGAGAAGCAGATAAAAAACTTTTATCGTTTATAGAGGAATTAAAAGAGCTTGTTCCTGAAGGGGAAAGCCTTATAAGTGTTATGCAGTTAAGCCTTGATAAATATGACCTGGACAGTTATCCGACAAAGCTGTTACTCAGGTTAAATAAATTGAAAGATAAAAGTTCTTTAATAGATGGCAGGGAACTTTTTATTACCTATCTTTATACTCTGTTATTAATGATGGAAAAAGCTCAAAAACAGGATAGTAAAGAACTGCCTTTTATGAGAGAACAGTTAAAAAATGAAGTTCAGAGAGCTCTAGATAATAATGTTAACAGTCCCCTGGTGGAATATGCTGAATTGAAGATCAGGGAAGAGGACCTTTCAGATGCTGATATAAAAAATAAACTGGAAAGGATTAAAAAATTAAATGCTGAACACCCACACGAATCAATAGCACAGTATGAGGCCCTGTTAAACTACGGGAAAGAAGGCGAGATTCTAACTCAATATCCCTCTGAAGTAGAACTTGCACCTGAGTATGTTGAATTTTACGAACTTGTGGCAGCAATAAAGGACGGAAATGAAGAAAAAGCAGGTGAATTATTTCCAGTAGTTTCCTATAGAGAAACTAAAAGAGGTGAAACTGCTCAATTTTTAATGCGGCTCCTTCAGTATATGGATGGTGATAAACTGGAGAATATGCTGAAAAAAATAAATGTAAATGAAAACTATATTAATATATTACAGCAGATAAGAAAGTATCTTAACCGGTAAGCAGACAGGATGATTTTTCTATGAAAAACTGATTGGAATGACGGCAAATGAGGAGGGTATGATAATGGATTTAACAGAGGAAAAAAGGGGTTATTTACTGGTCATCTCTGCCATGCTGATCTGGGGTAGTGTGGGAGTCTTGGCCAGATATATACAACTGACATCAATGGAAATAGTATTTTACCGGGTTTTATTTGCATTTGTATTTTTACTTATTTATACACTTAATCATGGTAATTTTTCTTTTTCCCAGGTAAAAAAGCGCTGGCCGTCTGCACTGCTTGTAGGTATAATTTTGGCCCTTAACTGGTTGTTTTTTTTTAGAGCTGTTAAAATAACCTCTATTGCCAGTGCCACCTTAAGTTATTATACTTCTCCCCTAATATTGACAGTATTGTCCCTCCTCTTTCTGGGAGAGAAAATAAATAAAAAGATAATTATAGCCCTTATACTTGGGTTTTCAGGACTATTTTTGATGATGATAGGAGGACTGCAGCTGGAAAATGTGGAATTTTTGGGAATAATATATGGGCTTATGGCTGCTGTCTTTTATGCCCTTTATACAATGAGCAATAAAATATTTGCTTCTCTTAAAGCTGCTAATGCCATATTGCTGCAGACTGGTGCAGCATCTTTGGTCTTTATTCCCTTTATTTTTGCGGGTTCATTTCCCGGTTTTAAAGATTTTCTTTTATTATTAATAATGGGATTGGTCCATACCGGATTTGCTCTCATATTATATATAAAAGGACTGAGATTGATAAGAGCCCAGGAAGTGGGGGCATTAAGTTATCTGGATCCTGTATCAGCCATCATCTTTGCTTTGATATTTTTAGGTGAAATACCCGGATTACCGACAGTATTTGGTGGCTTATTGATTTTAATTGGCAGTTATTTTATAGTTGGTAAAAAATAGAGTACTTATATACCATATAGATTATTGATTAAAGCAGGTGTTTTCTGGTATAATATAATCAGGATGTAGAAAATTGTATTAATATGAGTCTGAAAGTAAGAAAATCTACTATTAGTTATATTTTATAGACTTCGGTAATGTTGTGATACAGCCCTGCAAATTAAGTATCCTGACTTACTCCTATAAGTTATTGTTTAAAAATTAGTTTGTACAAAGGGGGCGAAAATAATGAAAAACAAAGAAAGAATAAAACAGGCTCTCAAAGAAACGGAAATTTTGAAAGAACCTGATGATTTAATATCTACTTCGGACTCTACCAGATTACATTATTATGTTTTGACTGAACCAATTTATCTGGAAGCATTTCCTGATGAAGGACCGGAAACCAGAATCAGAGAAGGCTGGATTACCTGGGATAAACCCAAGCTTTTGACTCCGGGATATATTATGAAAATGGAGGGTTTTAGTAAAGAGGCAGAGCAAGCACTAAAAATGCTGGCCAGCAAGCATCCTGACCAGGCCAGTTTATTATATAAAATGCGTTACCGCAAAAAAGCTAAAGATTCCCGCACTGTTCCTCATCCAATAAAAAATACAGCAGAAAGACTGAAAGATGACTTCGATGAAGCAAGTGATCTAATAAATGTAATAATAAAAGGAGTGGATGAGCTCTGGGATGTTTCACTTTTAAAATTTATTCAGGAATTTATTTTGCAGAGTGCCCAGCATTCTCAACTGCCTGATTATAAAGACAAGGGATACCTGGCAGCAGATGAGTCCGGTATTCCCCGGGTAACCCGTAATTTTGAAGGTCTGCCCCTTGCTGCAGGTCAGGAGATAGAGAAGATGTTTGAACAGGTTAAAAAGGGTGAAATTGATCCTTCCCGTTTAAAACAGGAGCTTGACCGCTGGGGAGTTTATAAGCAGTATGAAGATCGTTTCCTTGATCTTTTTCGTGGTTAGTTTAAAATAAAACAAGGAGTGATGGTGATGAAACGTATAAAAACTGCTTATGAAATTGCGATGGAAAAAGCTGATGAATTAGCTGAAAGTGATGAACAGAGTGATAAGCTGGCTAAAAAAGAAGAAATCAAGCCCATAATGTCCCGTTTTTTCCGTGGAAAAATAGATACAGAAGATTTGTGGCAGGAAATAAAAGATAAGGAAGATGAAGAGTATTATGTTCAGGCCCAGGAGTTGATTATTGATTCTTTCGGTCTGCGCAATTCTGATGAAGAATTTGACCGCCGCAAAGAGGGTCTGCTTGCTCTTGAATCTCTAAAAGGAAGGCAGAACAGTTCCATGCTGGAACAGATTCTGGGAAGACTTAATAAATTACGCAGAGAACATCAACAGCAGCGCAAATCAATGGAAGAAAGGTTTAAAAAGGAAATGGAAGAACGATCTCAAATGCAGATGAAACCCGTACAGACTGAAGATGGGCGTACTGTAATGAAACTGGAATCAGGGGTTGATGAAGAGACAAGACAAAAAGTACAAAAACAGCTTTCACAGCTTGAAGAAAGATCAGAGCAGATGTTTACAGATTTGATTGAAGAGTTAAAAACACGTATATAAAGAATTGAATTTAACCCGGGCATCTGTCCCGGGTTATTTTAGTATTACAGGATAGGTTGGTTTTTATGAAAAAATTATTTATAGTGATAATAATATTTTTATCCATTATTTTATTAATCAGGTCGGGAATATTGCCGCTTCCAGGACAGGGTGAACAGGGAGAAGTGGTTGTGTTTGTTCTGGATAGTGAAGTAGATAAACGCTATGTTTCCGGGCCTTTGCAGCGTCTGCATCAGGACGCCAGTCATGGCGATGTGGTGACCTGGGTTATAAGAAATGAAGCTCCTGAAGTTACTGTTAGGCCTATTTCGGTAAGTGACTTTAAAGGTAATATTAAAATTGATAGATATCTTAATGCTCTCCAGGTTGTAAAGGAATATAAGGAGCGGAATCCTTCACACAGGGTTATTGTGAACGTGAGTCTGGGTTTTGAAGATGGTCAAAAAGATGAAAAGATAATTTCAGAACTGACCGGTAGTAATGTTATAGTAATCGCAGCTGCAGGAAATGAGGATTCCAGCAAACCTCTATATCCGGCAGCACATCCCCGGACAATTGCAGTAGCAAATGCTGAGAGGGCAGGTAAGAGTGAAAATTCAAATTTTGGTGATTATATTGATATTGCCGCCAGGGGTACTGTTGAATATATTGAAAGAGCCTATTTGCCCGGACAAAAATTGACAAGGCAAATAAAGCAGGCCGGAACATCCTTTTCAGCACCGGTAGTTGCTGGTTTTGCCGCTGAACTGTTTTATAATAATCCTTCACTACAATCAGAGGAAGTTATTGAAATAATAAAAGAGAGTTCTTCATCAATTGCCAGTTCATTATACTATGAAGGCAAACTGGGAGCAGGATTATTAAACAAAAATAAGGCCAGAGAAAGGGTAGAAAACAATTTATGGAATAATGAATATTTTAATTTTATAATTTATACAGGCTTTTTTCTATTAACCCTGATAACTGCCTGGATGAAAGCGGGTTTTGCCGGTATATTTATTGTGATATTACTCAGCCTGATTTTTTTGCCAGTTTTACTCGGCACTCTCCCCCTGATAATTGATAAATATAGTGGATGTAATATTAGATTTATCCTGTATTTTATATCAGCTTTATTTATTATATATTTTGCTATCCGAAAAATACTTTTTAGTATTATCAAAAACAGGGATCTAAAAATTAAATTTTATTATTATTTGTTATATTATCCGGATAGTAAGATAAAAGAAATGGCCAAAAAAGAGCTCCTCAAAAAACCCGAAAGACAATTAAAAAATACTTTATTACCATTATTATCTATAAGTACAAATAAAAAAATAAGGGGGATACTAATAAAGGTTCTGGCCAGAATTAATTACCCTCCAATTCTGGAAATAATGAAAAACTGCAAAAATAAAGAAGAAGGAAGTCTGCTGGGAAAGGAACTAAATTGTAGAGATGAAAAAAAGGATATTATGGAAGCGCTTTTTGAAACTTATTACAGAACAGAGGACAAAAATTTTAACTGCTGGCAGGAATTATTTTTGTCATTGAATTTTTCTTTTACATTACCTTATTATAAAAATATGTTAAATGTATATATTAATGAGGATAAAAAATTTTTAAGGAAAAAATTATACGTGATACTGGAAGTTATGGAAAACTATAAAATAGAAGATAGACAGTTACTGGATTATTTACAAAAAATAATTATTGATAGAAAAGAAGATATGTGGTTAAGATATCAATCTCTGCGCACTCTGGCTTCACTAAGTGTCCCTGATAAAAAGCTTTATAACTTAATTCAAAAACTTCTAAATGACAAACACGAACTTGTTAGATTGGAAGCAGATTATATAAATAAATTTTACTTTGACTTTTCTTGACCTTTATTGTATAATATATTATGGAAATAAAATGAATCAGATATATATGGAGGGATTTACTGATGAGGATGGATGATTTAACAAGAAAGGCTCAGGAAAGTTTGGCTGAAGCTCAGCATTTAGCTGATGAAAAGGACCATCAGGAAATTTTTCCTGCCCATCTATTATACATTTTGCTTGAGGAAAAAGGAGGTATAATACCTCTAATTTTACAGAGAATGGATATTGAGCCTGATAAATTAAAAGAGGATTTAAATGATATTCTGGAGAAATTACCCAGAGTATATTCAGAAAATGAACAGTTATATATGTCACAGCAGTTAAGTAGTGCTCTCGGCAGAGCCAGTCGTGAAGCAAAAAATCTTGATGATGAATATGTTTCTGTTGAACATCTTCTGCTGGGGATTGTAGCAGATGGCAAAAGCAAAACAGCTGATCTGCTCAAAAATTATAATATTAATATAGAAAAATTGAGAAAAGCAGTTGCCAAGGTCAGAGAACAAAATACAGGTACAGGTGATAAAGGGAATGAAGGTGATTACAGTGTTCTGGATAATTACACCATTGATATTACCCAGCTTGCCCGGGAAGGAGAACTTGATCCGGTAATAGGAAGAGACGAGAGAATCAGAAGGATTATGCAGGTTTTGTCGAGGCGAAGGAAAAATAATCCGGTATTGATTGGTGAACCGGGAGTGGGTAAGACAGCTGTAGTTGAAGGTCTTGCTCAAAGAATTGTAAATGGTGATATACCTGAGGCTCTGCGTGATAAGAGGGTAATTTCTCTGGACATGGGTTCATTGATTGCAGGGACAAAATATCGCGGTGAATTTGAAGATAGATTAAAATCGGTTTTAAAAGAAATAAATGAAGCTGAAGGAAGAATAATTCTTTTCATAGATGAGATGCACACCATAGTTGGTGCAGGCTCCAGTGAGGGCTCCATGGATGCCTCTAATTTGTTAAAACCTGCTCTGGCTAGAGGAGAACTACACTGTGTCGGAGCAACCACCCTGCAGGAATTTAAAAAACACATAGAAAAGGATGCTGCCCTGGAACGGAGATTTCAACCTGTTAAAATTTCAGAACCCTCAGTTGAAGATACTATCTCCATACTGCGGGGTTTAAAAGAAAAGTATGAGATTCATCATGGGGTAAGGATTCAGGATAAGGCGCTTATAGCTGCCGCCCGTCTATCAGAACGTTATCTGACAGAGAGGTATCAACCTGACAAGGCAATTGACCTGATTGATGAAGCGGCATCAAAACTAAGAATTGACATAGATTCAATGCCACTGGAAATTGATGAATTAAACCGCAGGATAAGAAGGCTGGAAATAGAAAAAGAGAACCTCAAACAGGAAAAGGATGAAGATACTAAAGAAAAACTACAAGAACTGGATGAAGAAATTAATCAATTGAAAGAAAAACGTGACCCATTACTGGCCAAATGGAATAATGAAAAAGAATTAATACAGAAAAGACAAAAATTAAAAGAAAAAATTGATAAAATCAGTTATGAGGCCGAAAATGCTGAAAGGGAAGCGGATTATGAAAAAGCTGCCAGGTTGAAGTATGGGAAACTTAATGATTTAAAAAAAGAGCTGGAAAACACCAAAGAAAAAATTGAGAAATTAGAAGGTGAATATAATTTATTACGGGAAGAGGTAACAAAAGAAGATATAGCTGAAATTGTCTCATCCTGGACTGATATTCCGTTACAGGAACTGATGGAAGATGAAAAGGAAAAATTAATTCACATGGAGGAGGAACTTTCGAAAAGAGTTATAGGGCAGGATGAAGCAATAGAAGCGGTAAGTAATGCTATAAGACGTTCTCGTACAGGACTTCAGGCTGCAGATAGACCGCTGGGATCATTTATATTCCTGGGGCCAACAGGAGTGGGCAAAACCGAGCTGGCCAAAACCCTGGCTGCCACTTTATTTGATGATGAAAGATCACTGGTCAGACTTGATATGTCAGAATATATGGAAAGACATGCAGTGGCAAAATTAATAGGTTCTCCGCCGGGATATGTTGGTTTTGAGGAGGGTGGTCAGTTAACAGAAAAAATTAGACGTCAGCCCTATTCTGTAATACTTCTTGATGAGATTGAGAAAGCCCATCATGATGTTTTTAATATACTCCTGCAAATTCTGGATGATGGAATATTAACTGACAGTCAGGGCAATGAAGTTGACTTTAGAAATACAGTAATTATTATGACATCAAATCTCGGCTCTCAATATATACAGGACCTTGATGATGAAGAAAAAATACGTGAAAAAGTATCTGAATCCCTAAAGAATCATTTCAGACCTGAGTTTTTGAATCGAGTTGATGAAAAAATAATATTCCATTCTCTTACCGAAGATCATATTTTGGAAATTGTAGATATTAAGCTGGATGATATGAAAAAAAATATGTCAGAACAGAATCTACAGATAGAGGCCACCCAAAAGGCCAAAGAGGCTCTGGCCCACCTTGGCTATGATCCTGCCTATGGGGCAAGACCGCTTGATCGGGCTATCCAAAAATATATTAAAGATGAACTTGCAATGAAAATGCTGGAAGAAGATATACCTGAAAATAGTAATATTATTATCGACTATACTGGTGAGGAATTTAAGTTCAAAATAGAAAATAAAAAGGAAAAAACTGCATAAATATATTAAAACCCCATGCATTTTTATGTGTGGGGTTTATTAAGTTCTAAAAAATATTGCAAAATAGTACATTAAATATTATAATAAGTAGTAATAAAGGTTTATTTGATATCTAAATTTATCAATGTTATAATTTGATATTGTAATGTTTTATAATTGGCAGAGAATAGGCATAATGTTACTCAGGAGGGATAACAATTGTCAATACTTATAGTTGATGATGCAGCTTTTATGAGGATTAACCTTAAAAATATCCTGGAAAAAGCAGGACATGAAATTGCGGGAGAGGCGGAGAATGGAAGGGATGCAATAGAAAAGTATAAAGAATTAGAGCCTGAACTTGTTACAATGGATATTACTATGCCTGAGATGGACGGGATTGATGCGGTAAAAGAGATTATGGATATAAACCCTGAAGCTAATATTATTATGTGTAGTGCCATGGGTCAGCAGTCAATGGTTGTTGACGCTATTGAAGCCGGGGCTAAAGACTTTATTGTCAAACCATTTGAAGATGACAGAGTACTGGAGGCAGTGGAAAAAATACTAAGCTGAAATAAATAAGTAATATTTTCACAATTATGTCTTGACTTTTCGTAAAAATTGCTATATACTTTTAGAAGTAACTTAAATGTAAAATTTATCTAATAAAATGAAAGGAGGTCGTGAAAATGATTAAATTAAGAAGAAAAAAAGCGTTTAAAACAACAAAAAATCTGCTAAATATATTTAAAGAAAATATTACAGTAAAAAGCGCTTATTCTTGGAAATATTTACCTATATATAAATATGTTTTCACGACCTGTGGAGAAAAATGATTCTTACATAAATTTGAGTAATAATTAATTTTGTACACAACCACAGGTCGATTACCTGTGGTTTTATTATATTATTGACATATTTTAGACTTTCTTTCATAGTTATGTTAAAGAGAAAGAAACAATCAAACCGCAGGTGTTTTGCCTGGGGTTTTTTGTTGTTAAATTATTTTAAATTAAAATTAATAAAATTAAGAAAATATTTTTAATGGGGGTATTAGCATTGCACGATTATGAGATTGTGGAATTTGAAGAAAAATATGCAAAAGAACTGGCTGAAATGTGGAACAGGAGTTCAGAAAACTGGGGTGGATATGATCACAGGGTAACTGCCGAAGATATCATTAATGAACATAAAAATAATGGTCATATAAATGACTTTTTGGCTGTAAAAAAAGATAACAATAGAGTTGTTGGTTACTGTTCTTTTTCTGAATATAGAGAAGAAAAGGACACACTTTATATACCACTTCTCAATGTAGAGCCTGACTATCAGGGTAAAAAAATTGGTAAAAGGCTAGTACTAAAAGCTGTGGAAAGAACCATCGAATATGGCTATCCCCGTCTTGATTTACATACCTGGGCGGGTAATACAAAGGCTGTGCCACTTTATAAAAAATGTGGGTTTTTCTGGGAAAAGAGAGAAGATTCCACTCACCTTATGAATTTTATACCTGCAGTACTTCAAAGTGAAGCCTTAAAAGAATATTTCACAGAACTGGACTGGTATGAAGACAACAAAAGGGATCTTTCTATAAAACCGGATGGTTCTCCTGCAGATGATTACTGTCAGTTTGAATATAAATGGGAAAATAACGGAAAATATTTGTGTGTAGGAATTGAAAGCAGGGCAAGGGGGATTAATTTTATTGATAACAATGATTATAAAATTGAATTACTGCTGGAGGATTCGGAGCCTGTTTTTGGTAGAGAATATAAAGTTAAATACAAAATAGTTAATAAACAGGATAATCCCCTTGTTTTTGAAATAATGGGAAGAAATGATAAAAACATTGAATTTAATATTAATAAAAAATTTAAAGTTGAAACAGAAAAAGTTATAGAGTCCAGTTTTTTTGTAAATCAGATCGCTGAAAAGATTAATGAACACAAGACTCATCCTGCAGTAAGGGCCGATGTCAGGATAAATGGTAAAAAAATAAAACTTGCTTCGGGCTTAAAGGTGCGTTTTCCACTTAATATAAATCTTAATGTACCCCACACATTAAAGGATAAGGGTATACGCTCAGAATTTTATCTGGATTTGAAAAATGGATTTGACCATGAGGTAGAATTCAGTTTCAGTCTGCCTGATAGTACTGATATCATAATTTTAAAAAAGGATTTTAATATAAAACTTAAAGCAAAAGAGTCACATTCCCTTAAAGTTCCCTACTTTTTGTTAAGTAACTGCTATTATGGTCCCTGTCTGACGGTTACAGTAAATTGTGAGCAGGGTGAGAACTATAATTACAGTTACAGGACAGGAGCTGTTTTTAAAGGAAGAAAAGAGCAATATGGTGGAGAGACAGAAAAGGGCTGGGTATTGTATAATGGGAAACATGGCTTAAGACTTGAAAAAGAGAATAACTGGGTATATATGCTGAATAAATATGATGAAGCAGTAAAAACTGGATTATTTAACCCTCAATTGGGTCTTCCTTTTAGTGACGAGTTTTCAAGAATAGAGCCGGAAAAAGTAGAATATTATTCTGAGGGTGAATTGTACTGTCTGAGAGCCATATATGTTTCAGAAAAAATGCCAGATATTCATCTGATTAGGATAATAAAATTGTCACCTGAGGGACTGGCAGAACATTATTATCAAATTTTTAATCTGGGGCAGGAGGAAAGTCAAGAGAAAATATATCTCAAACAGCGTTTTCAGCATATAATGGTTAATTCTTATTTACCATATAATAATAAAATCATTGAAATAGATGGATGGGATAGTTATGTTCTTGATTACTGGAATGCTGATAGTATTGATGAAAACTGGCTTTACAGCCTGGGGGAGGAGAGTAACCGGGGAATTATCTGGCCGTCTGATTATCAGCT
>CAZSTU010000051.1:0-13209 GCA_964609745.1 uncultured Halanaerobiaceae bacterium | reverse complement strand
GCAAAAAATAATGAGGATGAGAAAGAAATAGAAGAAAAAATGGAGCTAATCAGGAGAGGTAAGACAAAATAGAGACCTTGATAAGTCAATACTGAAAGAAATAAGAGATGACTCCAATGTAGATGATATTTATATTGTAAATCAGGAAGGTGAGTTTGTCTTAAGTACTGTAGATAGCATACTTGGTGAAAATTTATTTGAATTAAATGAATGGGCAAGGCAGTTAAAAAATGATAAGAGTCTGGAAAAAGTGGTTACTCCCATTCACAGGAGAATAGAGGATAATAAATTATTTAAATTTGCCATGGTAAGAGATGATGTTGGTATGATTCTGGAAGTGGGATTAAGTCTGGATTCAATGGTGGAAATGTAGTATTTATTTATAAAATTGTTTTAATAATTTTAAGGAGGACTCTTAATTTGAAGGATATTATAGGTATATCTTTGCGAAGGGCCCTGGAATTACCCAAAATTAAGGATGTTAAATTACTGGCGGGAAAAAATTTAATTGATAGAAAAATTGTAAAAATAAATATTATGGAAGTGCCGGATATAGTGGACTGGGTGGAAGAAGGTGAACTGCTTTTTACCACTCTTTATTCAATTAAAGATGATGAAGAGGCATTACGGAATTTAATACCCAAACTGGCAGAAAAGAAACTTACAGGACTGGGTATAAAACCGGGCCGTTATATTAATGAAATACCGGAGTTTATGATTGAGCAGGCCCAAAAACACAAACTGCCCTTACTTCAGGTGCCCTATGATTATTCTTTTTCCGAGTTAATTAATGCCATTTTAAAAGAAATCATCAATGTACAGACAAAGTTTCTGGAAAAAACTTTAAATATACATCAGGATCTAACGGGAATTGCACTATCCCGGGGAGGTCTCGATGAACTGATAAAAAGGCTAAAAACCAGAATAAATAATCCGGTAATAATAGTAGATGATAATGGTAAAAAATTGGTCTCAAGTTTGCCCCATCAGCTTAAAAAACATAAGGAAGAGGACTTTGTCCATAAGATTGAAGAAAACTTTCCTGAAAATTATAATCCTGAAGGCCAGGATGAAAGTCTGGAGCAAAAAAATGTTAAAATAAAGGGTGAGCAAATAAAACAGTACAGGTTACCAATTATTTCCAGGAATAATCTTTTTGGTTTTCTCTATACATGGGAGGTTAGTTCAGGTTTTAATTTGCTTGATATAAATACCCTGAAATGGGCCACAACCATTGCCGCTCTGGATATTTTAAATAAGCGGGAACTGGCTGAAGTGGAAAGACGCTATAAAAATGAACTGTTATATGATATTGTCAAGGGTAAAATCAACAGCAGGGAGACCATGCTGCAGCGCAGCAGGCATATGGGGATGAATCTTGCCGGAGGTCATATGGTTGTTCTCTTTGACACCAAGGATCTGGTCAACAAATATATGATGGAGGATAATCTCCCCCACCGTAGAAATGTACAGAAAGACGTTTTTTCTGTGGTGAAAAATAATGGGGATAGTGAAGTAGTGGCCGGCTTGCTGGGAGCCTATATTCTGGTATTATTTCCACTAAAAGAAAGGGATTTCACCCAAAACAAGGAGAAAATAAAAGAATATCTGGCCAGAACCAGAACTCAGATGCCGGATGATTATATAAATTTATTAAAAATTGGTATTGGTAATTATGCTGCTGATGTGACAGAGATTCCAGAAAGTTATAATCAGGCCAAAAAGGCTATTTATGTTGCCGATAAATTTAACAAAAATGATAATAACACCTTTTTTTATAATGAACTTGGAATTTATAAATTATTGTATAAGATAAATAATGAAGAATTAGAAAATTTCATAAAAAATATTCTTTCTCCACTTGTGGAATATGACCGTGAACATAATACTGAATTGTTGGAAACTCTGGAAAGCTATTTTGAGGAAAAAGGCAATCTAACCAGCGTTTCCAAAAAACTATATATTCATTATAATACTGCAGTTTACCGGATGGAAAGGATTGAGGCTATAACCGGCCTTGATCTGGACAATCCCGATGATAGATTAAATTTAGAAATTGCCTTAAAGTTATACAAATTAAATAAATAGTGAGGTAAAAGTATGGAAAAGAAAGTTAGAGTATTAAAAAAGGGAGATATGATAACAGAGTTAATAAAAGATATTGAATTGAATATAACCGGGATATTTGAAAAAGTAATTGACTTAAATTGGAAGCCAGGCTGTGGTCTGGCTCTTGTAGCTAAAAACAAGATCATGGCTCCCTACCATATACAGGTGGATCCCTTTGTAGAAGCTTTAGACCCGGAACGGGATAGGGTCTGGATCAAGGATAAAAAGCTGTATATCGCGGAAAAGTTTGTCATTGATCTGCAGGAAGGAAAAAGGTGGAGTGGAAAGCTTAAAGATTATCATTTACTTTCACCGGGTTCAAATCAGATCCACAGCAGGGTTGAGCAGATGGTAGATTATTTAAGAAAAATGCCGGATAAGACGGGTTTGGCCCGTCTTATTTATTACTGGCCTTATTTTCTCAGTCAGAAAAGGAAAGAAGAAATTAAAGATGAGAATATTATCAACAGGAAGGTCTATCAAATATTAAAGGAATTCTGGCGGGAAGATAATTTTGCCAGGCTCAGTTCACTTATAGGTCTGGGTATTGGCCTTACCCCCTCTGCTGATGATTTTCTGGTGGGATTTTTATCTGTACTTTATTATTATCAGTCTCCTGAGTTAGCAAAAATAGATAAACTGACCGGAGAAAAGAATTATTCCCGAACCACTCCAGTTAGTGCAGTTGCCCTGCGGGCTGCCCTGCGGGGTTCTTTTAATGAGAAGATAGTTAACCTTTATCTGAGTCTGGATAAAGGTAGAGATCAGCTCACAAAAGCCCTGGATAAAATGAGAACTACCGGCAGCACCTCCGGTCTGGATATGTTAAGCGGGATTATTTTTGGCTTTTTATATATATTACACAATAAATAGTGAATTATTCATTGAAAATATCCAAAGGTAATGGGCCTTTTTTCCCGGAAATTATATAATAGTAGTAAAAAAAACGGGCAATAAAAATTATTTTTTAGAAAGAGGTGGATAGGGTGCAGGATAAGATTGAAGAACTTGAAGGAAAACGCCGGGAAATAGCCCGGGGTGGTGGAGAAAAAAGGATAAAAAAACAACATGAACGCGGTAAGATGACAGCACGTGAGAGAATAGAAGCCCTGCTTGATAAAGGAAGTTTTCAGGAAATGGGTATGTTTGTTACCCATAATTCCCATAGTCTGGGTATGGAAAAAAAAGAAATACCGGCTGATGGAGTGGTCACCGGTCAGGGGACCATCAACGGTCGCAGTGTCTTTGTTTATGCCCAGGACTTTACGGCCATGGGTGGATCACTGGGTAAGATGCATGCCAAAAAGATCTGGAAGGTTATGGATACAGCCCGCAGGGCTGGAGCTCCTATCATAGGTCTCAATGATTCAGGTGGAGCCCGTATCCAGGAAGGAGTGGATGCTCTGGCCGGTTATGGCGGTATCTTTCGCCGCAATTCGCAAAACTCCGGAGTTATTCCCCAGCTTTCGGTGATCATGGGCCCCTGTGCCGGAGGAGCGGTTTACTCACCGGCTTTGACTGACTTTGTTTTTATGGTTGATAAAACAAGCCGTATGTTTATCACCGGGCCCCAGGTCATTAAATCGGTTACCGGTGAGGAAGTTAGCAGTGAAGAACTTGGTGGAGGTTAGACCGATAATGAAGAAAGTGGTGTTGCCCACTTTTTGGCCTCTGATGAAAAACAGTGTTTTTCCCAGATAAGAGAATTGCTTTCCTATATCCCCGATAATAATATGGAAGCCCCTCCTTATCAAAAAACAGGAGATAGCTTGAATAAGAAGGTAGAAAAGCTGCGCGAGATTGTACCGGAATCTCCCAATAAATCTTATGATATCAAAAGAGTAATCAGAGAAATTGCTGATGGCGGCTATTTTCTGGAAGTTCATCCCCTTTATGCCAAAAACATTGTAGTTGGTTTTGCCCACCTGGGCGGACATTCTGTAGGAATAGTTGCCAATCAGCCGCGGATCAAGGCCGGTACTCTTGATATTGATTCTTCTGATAAGGCAGCCAGGTTTATCCGCTTTTGTGATTCATTCAATATCCCCATTATTACCTTAACTGATGTACCCGGTTATCTGCCGGGGGTTGATCAGGAATATGGTGGAATTATCAGGCATGGAGCCAAAATATTGTATGCCTATTCTGAAGCTACTGTCCCCCTCCTGAATGTTATCCTGCGCAAAGCCTATGGTGGTGCCTATATAGCCATGAGCAGTCGTCATCTGGGAGCAGATTATGTATTTGCCTGGCCCTCAGCCGAAATAGCAGTTATGGGACCTCAGGGGGCAGCCAATATAATTTTCCGCAAAGAGATTAAAAAGGCTGATAATCCGGAAGAAAAAAGGCAGCAAAAGATTGATGAATATAGAAAGAGTTTTGCCAATCCCTATGTAGCAGCCTCTGAAGGCTATATTGATGATGTAATCAAACCGGAGAATACCAGAACCCGCCTGCTTATGGCCCTGGAATCCATTAAAGGCAAAAGAGAGAGTGGGCCAAAACGCAAACACGGTAATTTACCCCTATAAGGAGGTGCCCCCATGTCATATATAGAAACACTGCAGGACCCTGAGCTGCTAACAGAGATGACCATTATGGAAAAATTAACTGCCGGATTTCAGGTAGTGGTCCTGGGTGTAACCATAGTATTTATAATTCTCATCCTTTTAATAGGTTTTTTAAAAATATTGGAGAAAATAAGTACTCAATCAACAGTACAGAAAAAGGAAAAGAAGGAAAAATCTGAAGCAAGGCCTGCTGTAGATAAAGCAAAAACAGAGTCTATGGTAGCAGAAACTGAACTGGCAGCTGTAATCACGGCAGCGATTTATCAGGGATATTACAAAAACACCGGTTCAGATTTTGTGGTGAGAAGAATCACCCGCCTCAAAGATGATACTCCGCTCTGGGGCAGACTGGCCCGGGGAGGACAGGAAATAGATGAAGGAGGATATGAAAATGACTAAACAGTTTAGAATAACGGTAAATGGAAATCAATATGAAGTGGAAGTAGAAGAACTAAAAGAAGGTAGCGGTCAGACAGAGGGAGAGACAAATACAATCCCCCGGACTTCCAGTCCTCAGCCTGCAAAAAAATCATCTCCTTCCCCGGCTGAAAAATCCACTAACAAACAAAAGCAAACCCGGAGCAAAGAGACTTCAAGCGCTGGATCAGGACAGGTCAGAGCCCCCATGGCCGGAAAGGTAATTGAGATTGATAAAAGTGAAGGTGAAAAGGTAAATAAAGGAGAAACAATACTGAAACTGGAAGCTATGAAGATGGAAAATGAAATAGTTTCTCCTCAGACAGGAGTAATAGATAACATCCATGTCAGCACAGATCAGAATGTGGAATCAGACGAACTACTGCTGGAAATAAAGTGATGGAGAGGGAGGGATAGAAGTGTTAACTGCATTTACTAACTTTTTTGCAGATATGGGGCTTATGGCCCTGGGAATAAAAGAATTAATTATGATCCTGATTTCTCTGGTTTTACTCTACCTGGGAATAGTCAAAAAATATGAACCAATGCTGCTGGTGCCAATTGCCTTTGGGATGCTTCTGGTCAACCTGCCTCTGACCGGATTGATGGAAGCAGGTTCAAAAGGAGAAGCAGGGGGATTATTCTATTATTTTTATCAGGGCAACAGCCTGGGGATATTCCCTCCCCTCATTTTTATGGGTGTGGGAGCCTTGACTGATTTTGGTCCTTTAATTGCCAATCCCAAAAGTCTGCTTCTGGGAGCGGCAGCTCAGGTGGGAATATTTATTACATTTATCGGTGCAATTTTACTTGGTTTTACAGGACAGCAGGCGGCCGCCATCGGTATTATCGGTGGGGCGGATGGCCCAACAGCCATTTATCTGTCTTCACTCCTTTCCCCTGAATATCTGGGAGCAATAGCCATTGCCGCCTATTCCTATATGGCGCTGGTGCCGGTAATTCAGCCCCCAATTATGAAACTTATGACAACTAAAGAAGAGAGAAAGGTGAAGATGAAACAGCTAAGGCCCGTATCGCAAAAGGAAAAAATACTTTTTCCCATTTTTACCACCATTATTGTGGTCCTGGTCTTGCCCTCAGCCGCTCCTTTGATCGGGATGTTAATGCTGGGTAATCTATTCCGGGTCAGCGGGGTGGTAGATAGATTAAATGAAGTAGCTCAGAATGCTCTGATTAATGCTATCACCATTTTTCTGGGAGTGGCAGTGGGAGCCAGTGCTTCAGCCGATAGATTTTTGCAGGTAAAAACTTTGCAGGCATTATTTCTGGGAGTGGCACCCTTTGCCATAGGAACTGCTGCCGGACTTCTTTTGGGTAAATTAATGTACTGTATTTCAGGAGGAGAGATAAATCGCCTGATCGGGGCTGCAGCAGTATCTGCTGTACCCATAGCTGCAAGAGTTGTTCAAAAAGAAGGTCAAAAAGCTGACCCCGCCAATTTTCTTATAATGCATGCTATGGGCCCTAATGTGGCCGGAGTAATAGGATCAGCGGTAGCGGCCGGAGTTATGCTATCCATCTTTTCCTGAAAATAAAGGTAACTTATATAACTAAAAGTATTGTGTTAATATCACAAAAATAATTTTATTTATTGGTTAAATATCATAAAGGTATTAAAGGTCTATTTATTGAAGAAAATAATAGGTGGAAAAAAGAGGTGATTTAAAGTGTGTAAAAAGTCATTAATCAAAAAAGGAACTTATTATGATTCCGTAACTTTAATGTCAATTGCTCGTGATGTTAGGAACATGGAAGGAATCATAGAAGCAGTTATTGTCATGGGAACTGACAGTAATAAGAATATAATAGAAGATGCAGAATTAATGTTGCCTGAAGTTGAGGAAGCTGGAGCCAATGATCTGGTAATTGTTGTGGAAGGTGAAGAAAATAAGTGTAAAGAGGCTCTGGATAGGGCAGAAGACTTACTGGCTGAAAAGAAATCTTCCTCAGGTGGAGATAGAGAGAGAAGGCCCCATTCACTGGATGGTGCCCTTCAGTATCAGCCTGATTCCAATCTGGTAATTATCTCGGTACCGGGTGAGTTTGCCACCCGTGAGGCCCGTAAAGCACTGGAAAAAGATCTGCATGTTATGCTCTTTAGTGATAATGTACCAGTAGAAGATGAAATAGAACTTAAGGAGTTGGCAGAAGAAAAAGGACTGCTGATGATGGGTCCTGATTGCGGGACAGCCATCATAAACCAGACTCCACTGGCTTTTGCCAATGCGGTTGATGCCGGCCCGGTTGGGATAGTGGCTGCTTCCGGAACGGGAGCTCAGGCAGTTTCCAGTCTGGTTCAGCAGGAAGGTGTAGGACTTTCACAGGTAATCGGAACCGGTGGTCGTGATCTTAAAGAAAAGGTTGGCGGTCTGGAAATGATCAAGGACTTAAAGGCCCTGGCTGAAGATGATCAGACTGAAGTAATAGTACTTGTTTCCAAACCACCGGCCCGTAAGGTAAGTGAAAAGATAATGAAGGTAGTAGAAGATGTAAAAAAACCGGTGGTTGTTAACTTTCTGGGAGGTGACCCGGAGGTAGTGGCAGGAACTGATGCCCACTGGGCCTCCACTCTCGAGGAAGCAGCCTATAAGGCAGTAGAGCTTGTCCGCGGGGGTGAAGAAAAACCATCACGTCTTAGTGAGGAAGAACTAACAGAAATTGTTGAGGAAGAGAGCAGCAAAATGAATAATGAGCAGAAATATATCCGCGGACTTTATACTGGCGGTACCCTCTGCAGTGAAGCACTTCTCCTGTTACAAAAGGAATATGGAGAAATGTATTCCAATATTCCTTTACAGGAAGGCTATGAACTAAGAGAAGATTTAGCCAGTATAGAAAATACCATTATTGATCTGGGTGAAGATGAATTTACTCAGGGCAGCCCCCATCCCATGATCGAACCTGGCCTGCGTAATGACCGTCTTCTAAAAGAAATAGAGGATGAAGAAGTGGGAGTTATTCTGGCTGATGTAGTTATTGGTTATGGTTCTCACGAGGATCCGGCCGGTAAGCTGGTAAAAGCAGTGAAAGAGGCCAAAAAGAAAGTGGAGGATAGAGGCGGGTATCTTTCAGTAATAGCCTCTGTCTGTGGTACTGATAAGGATCCTCAAAACAGAGAAAAGCAGATAGAAAAGCTGCGTCAGGCCGGAGTAAAAGTCTTTGCCACAAACGCCCAGGCAGTAAGAGTAGCGGCTGCGATTTTGAATGAAATTGGAGGGAATTAATATGAGTCAAAATAAAATTACCTCACTGTTTAATAAGGAATTGAAAGTTGTTAATATTGGTCTGGAATCTTTTGCTGAAAATCTCAAAAATGAGGAGACACCAGTTGTTCAGGTTGAATGGTCCCCGCCTGCAGGTGGAGATGAAGAAATGGCTTCAATCCTGGATATGCTGGATGATTAATTACTCACATATATTAAAGGAGGCAATTGTTTATGAGCATTTCGGAAGCTAATCAGGAAGCTGTTAAAAGAATTCAAAATGCTGAACCCGAATTAATAGGAATAGGTACAGCCGGTGAAGATCTACCGGGTATGAAAGATAAGATGATACTTCATGCCGGCCCACCGGTAGAATGGGAAGATATGAGTGGTCCCATGAAGGGGGCTATCATTGGTGCCCTCATCTATGAAGGCTGGGCTGATGATGAAGAGGAAGCTGAAAAACTGGCAGGATCAGGTGAGATCACCTATGATCCCTGTCACCATCACAATGCTGTTGGTCCTATGACTGGTGTAGTTTCTCCTTCAATGCCGGTCTGGATTGTTGAAAATAAATCATATGGTAATAAGGCCTATTGTACCCTCAATGAAGGTCTTGGTAAGGTACTTCGTTTTGGGGCAAATGGCCCTGATGTTATTGAAAAGCTGAAATGGATGGAAAATACCCTGGCTCCCATTCTGGCCGATGCCCTGGAAAAAGCAGAAAGCATCAATCTCAAAAATATAACTTCACAGGCTCTGCATATGGGAGATGAGGTCCATAACCGCAATAAAGCAGGTACAGCTATCTTTATCAGAGAAATTACTCCTTATTTACTGCAGACCGATCATTCCAAAAAGGATATCTCAGATGTAGTTGAATTCATGGGAGGTAATGAGCACTTTTATCTCAATCTTTCCATGCCTGCTTCCAAGGCGACTATGGATGCTGCCCACGGAATAGAGGAAAGTACAGTAATTACCGCCCTGGCCAGAAATGGTGTTGAATTTGGTATTAGAGTTAGCGGTCTTGGTGATCAGTGGTTTACAGGCCCGGCCCAGGTTGTGGACGGAATGTTTTTCCCCGGTTACAGCCAGGAAGATGCCTGCCGTGATATAGGTGACAGTACCATTTCTGAGACTGCTGCTGTCGGCGGTTTTGCCATGGGTGCTGCTCCAGCTATAGTTGGTTTTGTTGGTGGAGATGTCAATGATGCTGTAGAATTTACAGAAAACATGTATGAAATAACTCTGGCTGAAAATGAAAATTATTCAATACCCTATCTTGATTTTAGAGGTACACCCACAGCCATTGATATTAGAAAGGTAGTGGAAACAGGAATTCTGCCGGCTATAAATACCGGTATTGCTCACAAGGAACCAGGAATTGGACAGATTGGTGCCGGACTGGTTGATCCTCCCAGGAATTGTTTTGAAGATGCTGTTCGTGCCTTTGCTAAAAAGTATAAATAAATTATTAAAAAATTAAAAGGAGATGATTAAATAATGAAACTTTATGATTTAACTCAGCCTATTGGTGTTTCTACTCCACCCTGGCCCACTTATGAACCTCTGGAATTGAAGTATTTTAAGCGTCTTTCCACAGAAGGAGTTAATGGACAGATTATAAGAACCAGTAATCACAATGGTACTCACCTTGATGGTGAACGTCACTTCTGGACTGCCGGTCGCGATATGGCCAGTATTCCTCTTGATGAACTGGTTGGAGAAGGAGTTATTGTGGATATTAGTGATGCAGTTGGGGACTATGATATCTATACTTCTGAAATGATCGAAGAAAGAGTTGATGTTAAAGAAGGAGATATCTTAATTATCAATACTGGATATCACAAATATGCCTGGGATCAGCCTGAAGCTGATGAAGTCCGCTATTTTATGAAACATCCCGGACCAAATATGGAATTTGCAGAATGGGCAAAAGAAAAGAAATTAAACTGGCTTGGTGTTGACTGTGGTTCACAGGATCACCCCATGAATACAGTTATTCGTGATCTCCGTCCTGACCTGGCTGAAGAAGCAGAAGAACATCTGGGCAAATCCCTTGATGAGATCTTTTCACATGAAGATACCTATCAATTGATGCATACCCAGCTTTTCCCTCATGGAATTATCCATGCTGAAAACCTGGGTGGAGAAATTGATAAAGTACTTAATAAGCGCTGTAAAATTGGATTCTTCCCCTGGAAAGGTGTAGATATGGAATCCAGTATTGGCCGCTGTGTTGCCTTTGTAGAAGATGAAGAGTAAGAATAAATTGTTGTAAGTTAATTGGGGCCCGCCTGCCGCAGGCGGGTTTCCCTTACTTTATTCCAAGAAAGTGGGGTGTAAGATTAAAATGAAAAATGAATTTAATTATTATAATCCTGAAAAAATGTCAGAACTATTTGAAGTAATTGAAAATAATGATGATATTGCCTACCTGGCCGGTGGGACCGATTTAGTAGTTGATATGAAACATGAAGTACATGAACCGGAAAATGTAGTTGATATTAAAAATATAGAGGAATTAAATAGACTAACGGAAAGCGATGAAGGACTTTTTATCGGGGCAGCTGTTAGCTGCAGTCAATTTCTCGATAATCAAGAAATAGCAAAAAAATATAAGGTGTTGACTGAAGGGGTAAGTGTACTGGGATCTCACCAGATAAGAAATAGAGCTACCATTGTCGGTAATGTCTGTGGCTCTTCCCCTGGTGCGGATACACCTCCGCCCTTACTTGTCCTGGGTGCCAGGGCAGTTATTCAATCACCTGCAGGTAAGGAGGAAGTCCCTCTTAAAGATTTCTTTACCGGTGTTAAAAGTAATGTTTTAGAAGAAAATCAGGTTGTAGTTGGAATTAAAGTTAAAGAACCCGCTGTAGATGGTAAAGGTAAATATATGAGAAAGACCAGAGTAAAGGGCCCTGACCTCAGTGCCTGTGGAGTAGCAGGCTATATATCCAGAGAGGAAGAAATTGCCCGTTTTGCTTATGGGGCAGTAGCGCCAACTCCAAAATTAATTGATGCCGGAGAGCTTTTCTTTGGTGATAATGCTGATGCAGATAAAGGACTGGAAAAACTTCTAGATAAAGTTGATGAGACCATAAGTCCCATTACTGATGTCAGGAGTACAGAAAAATACAGACGGCGGATAGCTAAGGTATATACCAAACGTATTTTCCGTGAGTTATGGGAAGAGGGTGAATAAATTGAAAAAGACAATCACTCTAACTGTTAATGACCGCAAATATAGACTGGAAGTTAAGCCCAATGAGACTCTGCTGGAAGTGCTGCGCAAGTATCTAAACTTAACCGGAGCCAAAGAAGGTTGTGGTGAAGGGGAATGTGGTGCCTGTACAATAATTATGAACGGTAAGGCAGTAACCAGCTGTCTGATTCTGGCGGTTGAAGCTGATGGAGCAGAAATTGAAACAGTTGAAGGTCAGACAATTGATGATAGATTAAGTGATGTTCAGGAAGCCTTTATGGAGGAAGGAGCCATACAGTGTGGTTTTTGTACACCCGGTATGGTTATGTCCACAGCTGCCCTCCTGGACCGTAATCCAGATCCCGATGATGAAGATATAAAAGAAGCACTGGAAGGAAATCTCTGCCGCTGTACCGGCTATTATAAAATACAGCAGGCAGTAAAAACTGCAGTAGAAAAGAGAAAGGAGGGAAAAAATAATGACTGAAGATATTATTGGAAAAAATGTTGAAAGGATTAAGGCCAGAGAAAAGGTAACCGGCCAGGCTCAATTTGTGCATGACCTTGAACTTCAGGGAATGCTCCATGCCAAAATGCTTCTTAGCCCTCATGCTCATGCCAGGATCAAAAGCATTGATACCTCTAAAGCAGAGGAAATGACCGGTGTCTGGGCTGTACTAACCGGAGAAGATGTGAAAGAATATCGTATAGGACTTTATCTGGTAGATAAGCCCATTCTGGCAGTTGATAAGGCCCGCTATTAGGGTGAACCGGTAGCAGCCGTTGCTGCTGAGACAGAAGAAATTGCCCAGAAAGCCTTAGATAAAATAGAAGTTGAATATGAAAAACTACCTGCTGCTCTTGATGTAGAAAAGGCCATGGAGGATGATGCCCCTCTGGTTCATGAAAATCTGGAAGAATATGACCATATGGAAGGTGTTTTCTTTCCGGAGCCGGGCAGCAATATTGCCAATCATTTTAAATTGAGAAGGGGCAATGCAGATAAAGCATTAAAGGAAGCTGATCATGTTATAGAAAATGAATTTTATCTGCCACAGGTCAATCATGTGGCTATGGAGACTCATACTTCTATCGCTCAGTGGATGACAGGTGGCAAAGTAAAGATCTGGAGTAGTGCTCAGTCTCCTTATGCTGTCCGGGATTTATTGAGCAATGGAATGGGTATCCCCCATCAAAATATTAAAGTTGTAGTTCCCTATGTAGGTGGCGGTTTCGGGGGTAAAGCCGGAATTCACTTTGAGCCACTTGTAACCTGTCTTTCCCGCGAAGCTGGAGGCAGGCCTGTAAAACTGGTTGCAGATCGCACAGAAGAATTTAACACTGTTCCTGTTCGCCAGGGTCTTGTCTCAAAATTGAAAACAGGTGTTAATGAAGACGGCAAAATAGTTGCTCAGGATATTGACTTTTACTGGGACAGTGGTTCTAATGCTGATTATGGTGTTAATGTTACCCGTGCTGCCGGGTATTCAGGTGCCGGGCCCTATGAAATAGAAAATATCAGACTTGACTCCTATACCGTCTATACCAATAAAGTTTATGGTACTGCCTACCGCGGTTTTGGCCACCTGGAAGCACACTGGGCCATTGAACGGCAGATGGATCTGGTAGCTGAAGAACTGGGAATGGATCCCTATGAATTGCGGGATAAAAATGTATTAAG
>CAZSTU010000050.1:12530-13250 GCA_964609745.1 uncultured Halanaerobiaceae bacterium | reverse complement strand
TTTTATAACTATAATTTAAATTTTCGATATTAATTACTTCTTCCGGCAATATAACCCCCCCTGTTTTAGGACGACAGAATTAAATGAACCAAATTATTATCTACATCACCTCCTGTTTAAAATAAATTTGTAATACAACATATGACTTATGACATTTATTTTAAATAAAGAATATCATATTCATAAAATTTTGTCAATCAATAATAATCTTCGACCTCCTTCAACAATTTATCTCTGACCATAGCTTTTAAATTTCTCCATCATTAATTCCATTTCTTCTTCAGGCAAAACTACCGGATCTCCAATGGCCTTAGTTCTATACAGAACTTCTGCACAAAATTCGATCTCTTCGGCAGTGGCAAAGGCTGTTGCCATATTATTGCCTACAGCCAGCAGACCATGATTGGCCAGTAAAGTTGCATTATATTCATCCTGCATGGCCGAATAAGCATTTTCTGCCAGTTTTTCTGTGCCATATGTTGCATAATCTGCACAGGGGACTTTTTTGCCGGCAAAAGCCACCAGATAATGGACAGGTTCTATCTCCCAGTTGAGAGTAGCTATTGTAGTTGAATATATAGAATGAGTATGAACTACTGCTCTGACATCTTCTCTCTTTCTGTAAAAAATACTGTGCATGGCATACTCACTGGAAGGTTTTTTATTACCTTCTATTATATTTCCTTTGTTATTTAACCCTAATATTTCAGCAGGCATTAA
>CAZSTU010000050.1:0-12520 GCA_964609745.1 uncultured Halanaerobiaceae bacterium | reverse complement strand
ACATCCTCCACCTCAATTTCAAAATAATCCATACCACTGGGACTTATGGCCATTAAACCTTTATCAGCATTATAAATACTCAGATTGCCTCCCGTACCGGTAGTTAAACCTGATTCGATTAGTTTTTTGCCATATTCTACTACTTTTTTTCTTTCTTCTTTGATTTTCATAAAATTTATCCCTCCTGCTGTATTTTATACAATAAAAAGACCCTATTTCCTCTTTTATGAGGAAATAAGGCTTAATTTCTTATTTATTTTATTCAAATCCAGACCTCTATCACCATTTTACCTTAATTATCCATTTCACTGCTGCCGGCAGATTCCTTTCTCCGAGCCTCTATGCTTTTTTGAGCCTCTATATTTTCATCTCTACTGGCAAAATCAATTTCTTTGATATTCTCTCTGTTTGGTTCGTAAGTGCCTACCAGATCAACCATAGCCTTTATTATTCCACTGTCACTGCCACTTTTTACAAGTGTTTCCAGTCTTTTAAGGGAACTATCCAGTTTCTTTTCATCTATACCATTAAGATTGGTGATAAATATCCGTTCATGTTCTGTGGCCAGGTTATCTTCATTATCATTTAAGAGTTCTTCATATAGCTTTTCCCCGGGCCTTAAACCCATAATCTCTATCTCAATGTCTTTACCAGCCTCAAAACCTGAAAGCTCAATTAAATCCTCGGCTAATTCCATTATTTTAACGGGATCACCCATATCCAGCACAAAGACTTCACCACCATCTCCCAGGGACCCGGCCTGTATCACAAGCTGGGCGGCCTCCGGAATGGTCATAAAATAGCGGGTAACTTCAGGATGAGTTACTGTAACCGGTCCTCCATTTTTAATCTGTCTTTTAAAGAGGGGAATTACACTCCCCCTGCTACCCAGCACATTACCAAAGCGAACGGCCATAAACCTTGTCCCATTCTTTTTATTTAAACGCTGAATTATCATTTCCGCTGCCCTTTTGCTGGCTCCCATGATATTGGTAGGATTAACTGCTTTATCGGTGGATACCAGTACAAAACGATCTATATTAAATTCTGCCGCCACCTCACCAACATTCAGGGTGCCCAGTACATTATTTTTCACTGCTTCCTCGGGATTATGCTCCATAAGAGGCACATGCTTGTGGGCAGCAGCATGAAAAACAACATCAGGTTTATGTTCTCTAAAGACCTGGGTTAGCTTTTCACTGTCCCGAATACTGCCTATTATAGTCTGTACATTCAAATCCTGATGTTCCTCTTCAAGTTCCAGTTCCAGAAAATATGAATTATTTTCATTTATATCAAAGATAAGCAGCTTGTGTGGTTTAAAATGGGCCAGCTGCCTGCAGAGTTCTGACCCAATCGAACCGGCCCCACCGGTAACCAGTACGGTTTTGTTTTCTATATAAGAGGAAATACCTGAACAATTTAATTCCACCTGTTCACGGCGCAACAAATCCTCAACTTTAACCTCGCGTATTTGATTTAGATTAATATCACCATTTAATATTTCATAGACCCCCGGTACTATATTAACTTCCACATCCTGGTTTTTACTGAGATCATAAATTTCTTTGACATCCTGTCCGTCAGCTGAGGGAATAGCTATTGTCACTTCATCAACATTGTACCTGTTAATAATTTCGGGAATACTATATCTATCACCCAAAACTTTACACCCGTGCAATTCCAGCCCCTTTTTGGCCGGATCATCATCAATAAGCCCCACTATATGTTTATTTAATTCCGGGTGTTTCAATAATTCCCTGACAATCATCTCGGCTGCATCTCCAGCACCTACAATCAATACATTTATCCTTTTACCACTATTCCTGCTGCTGCGAAGATAATCCTTTAACAGACGGAAACCAAAGCGAAGCCCGCCCAGGAAAAAGACATTTAATATACCATTGATGATAAGTATACTGCGGGGAAAACGCACCTGAAAAAAGTATATGTAAATAACAAAAAACAAGTTAATCAGTACTGACACTTTGATAACTGATCTCAACTCAGGAATACTGGCATATTTCCACATTCGGTTATAAAGATTTGAAAAATAAAGTACAGCCATTGCTATAACTGTCATTATAAATAAATATTCCAGTTCAAAATAGGGCTGCCAGTCACCATCAAACCTGAGCAAAAAGCTAAAGTAAAGGGCAAAGTTTATAAGGATTATATCTACAAATATTAGACGATGTTTACGGTAAATTTTTGAGAGAAGTTCATACATCATAATTCCTCCGCTATTAATTTTTAATATCCTACATTCATTAGTATATTTCTATATAAATTACAGTTATCCTCCTTTTAATTTAAATTTAATTTAATAAATTATAAATAATTCCATATTTTTGCCCTTTTAATTTACCGGAGGTCCGTCTTCCCAGATAAAATCAGGTGATGTTTTACCGTAAAAGGCTTCAACATCTTCCCTGTTAAAGTAAGCCCAATTTTGGTTGCCATAATCATAATGCCACCATTCTTTAGGATAATTGGTAAAACCCACAGAAGTCATTATGTTAAAAAGAAGTCTTCTATTTTGCATTGATTCCATCTCAGATGAACCCAGTTGATTTTTGTTTTCATTCAGTTTTTTTTCATAATAATCCGTATGTGACTCCTTTTTTGCCGTATCAAAGGCAGTTCCCATATTTAATAATTTACCACTTTCATCGACAATTGAAAGATCAACCGCCCCTCCGGTCATGTGGGGAGAGGGGCATTCCCTATCACCGGAAGGAGGGGCCACATAATTTTCAGCCTCACTCCTTATTTTATCCTCCGAAAAGCCTGAATGTTCCTTTTTTAGTTTATTGACTATCATCTTATAAAGATTTTGCTGAACTTTAAAGGGACGCCAGGCGTCAAATATTACCAGTTTATAACCCCGGGGGAGCATTTCTGCAGCCTGTACCAATTTATCCAGCACCTGACTGCGGACATAGCATTCAGGTTTTGCACCTTCTATACCCTGAATAAAATAGTAAGGTCTTACAACTATTTTTTCCGGTATCAGGCTGGCTGAAACCAGTTCTTCTTCAGTTTCAGTAATTTTTTGTTGGCCTATTTTATCCCAGTTTACCTCTTTATTTATAGTGATTTTTTTATGAACAAGTTTTCTGGAAATGGTAGACATTATTTGCCCTCCTTTCTAGAAACCATAAATATTTGGTAGAGTGGTTGTCAGTGCAGGGAAAAGTATGATCAATATAAGTACAGATACTGCCACAAGAACAAAGGGCCATATATTTTTAAATAATTTTTCCAGTTTTACATTACCCACTGAAGATACTATAAATACACATGCTCCCATGGGCGGTGTAATAAGGGCTATTGTAATATTTAAAACAATAACAACTCCAAATTGAAAAGCATTAATTCCACTGGCCATGGCAATCGGGGTAAAAATAGGTGTTAAAAGTACAAGTGTTGCCACCTCTTCCATAAACATCCCAATTATAAAGGTAATAAAACTGAGAATGAGCATCAAAACTATTCTACTATCGGAAAAACCCAGCAGAGCATCCGTCATCTGCTGTGGCACCTGTTCCCACTTGAGTATCCAGCTTACAGCCATTGCCGCCCCGATAATAATATAAATAGCACTTGTAGCCTTAGTGGTTTCCACAACAGCCTCTCTCAATTTTTTAATATTCAATTCTCTGGTAATCAAAATACCAACAAGAAAAATATACAATACAGCAATAGCCCCCGATTCTGTCGGAGTGGCAAATCCTCCTACTATACCGCCAATGATAATAAATGGTCCTATAAGTGCAATCAATGAATGATAAAAGGCTTTTATGATTTTCTTGAAACTGGTCTTTTCTTCTTTATAGGGGAAATTATATTTTTTAGCATAAAAATGATTCATACCCATAAAGGCAATTCCCAGTAAAATTCCGGGAATAATTCCCGCTATAAATAAACCACCAATGGAGGTTCCCGTCATGGAACCATAAAGCACCATAAAAATACTGGGGGGAATAATGGGACCGATCAGAGAACTTCCGGCTGTAATCCCGGCAGCATAAGGACGGGGATAACCTTCCTTGGCCATGGCAGGTATTAACAATGCCCCCAGTGCTGAACTATCGGCAGCTGCCGATCCATTAACACCGGCAAAGAGAATACTGACAAGCACGTTAATGTGACCCAGTCCGCCCCTTACTCTTCCCACCAGTTCTCGGCTTAAATCTAACAGCCTATCAGTTAGACCGGATTTATTCATGAGATCTCCAGCAAAAACAAAGAAGGGAATAGCCATCAGGCTAAAAACATCCATACCACTAAAAAATTCACGGGGTATATTACTGATTAATGATAAATTACCTATTTGAAAAAACCCTACAATAGTAGTAAAAAGCATGGCAACAAAAAGTGGAAGTCCAATTAATATTTGAAAAAAGAAAGCACCGAGCATTATCAATGTTAACTCCATTTCACACAGCCCCCTAAACTTCTTTTTTGAATACTTCAATTATCTGTAAAAGCACATACTGTATCAAAAAAAGTGTCATACCTACAGGAATTGATAACAGTGGTATACCTCTAGAAATACCAAGCCCAAGTGTTCTTTTATGCCAGGCATCAACTGCTATTTCATATCCCTTGCTGATCATCATGCTAATAACTATTACTATAATAATTCTTCTTACCCATTTAAATACAATATTAATTTTATCAGGAAAATACTTTTCGGCAATATCAATTTTCATATGATCATCACTTTTTAATGCAGCATTGGCAGCTATCAGCACAAAGTATATGAGACTGTACCGGGCCAGTTCGTCAGTCCAGATAAAGGAAGTATCCCAAAAATAGCGGGAAAAAACTGCAAAAATTACCGTTAACACTGTCATTATAAAAAGCAAACCTGCAATAACCAGACTCGCAATGTTCAAAATATGAGAAGCCTGATAGATTAAATCTATCAGGCTTTTATCCCCTTTGTTATTCATATATCTTATCAAATCTCCTTTCACTTTGTTCATTGGCCCGATCGGCAGATTCATGGGCTTTTTCAATCCATTCCTCTCCAATTCTATCACTCAACCAGTCTTCATAAGCAGGTTGACCTTCATCTCTAAATTCATCTATTTCTTCAGATGTAGGATCATAAACTTCTACTCCTTCATCCTTTATCTTTTGAGTTCTTTCATCAACCAGAGTTTCTACTTCAATTCTATTTACTACATTAGCATCATAGGCCGCTTTTTTAACCGCCTTTTGATTTTCTTCAGATAGAGAGTTAAACCATTCCTGATTTACAACCAAAAATTGCATGGAATACTGTACATTAGCTGTTGTCATATAGTCCTGTACTTCATAAAGTGAAGCAATATTAATATACATTGGAGGATTCATCTGTCCATCAGCAACATCGGTCTCCAGGGCAGTATAAACCTCACTCCAGTCAATGGGTGTACCACTTGCACCAAAAGCTTCAAAGAGTGCAACCTGACTGTCATCCATGGCCCTAAACTTCAAGCCGTCAAAATCATCAGGAGTTCTGATCTCTCTTTCGGAGTTGGTAAAAGCCAGAAAACCGCCTTCTTCAACTGCCTCCATTAAATAGGCATTGCTTTTATCAGCAAAACGATCCTGCAAATCACTCCAGAATTCACTCTCATCAAAAAATATATGTGCTGCTTCAAAACTGTCATACATAAAGGGAATATTTGTGGCAAAAATTTCAGGCATTATGGGTGAAACTCCGGCAAAAGAAGCTATATTAAATTCCATGGTTCCATTATCAACCAGTTCCATCCTCTCATCTTCATCTCCAAGCTGGCTGTCCGGATAGAGATCAAGAGTTATTTCTCCATCAGTTCTTGTTTCCAGATAACGTTGAAAGTTTTTGGCAAAAAGATGGACAGCATTTTCTTCTTCATCAGGTGGACCATTGTAACTAATTCTTACTTCTTCAGCCTCTACCGCAGCAGGAATAAATCCGGCAGTGATCATAAAAATACTGATAACTGTGATTAATAATAATTTTTGCTTTTTCACTTTTTGACCCTCCCTTTTTTTAGTATACTAATTTTTTTCAGTATACTATTTATTTCATTCTATTTAAAATTATAAATTCCTGCAAAAATCTTTTAAGTAATAATTTTAAAAATATTATGCATAATTTTTTTAAAATTTTATTAAAAACTGGGTGGCGGCATAGCCCAGTAAGATACGGAGGTAACATCTCCCGTGTTGATAAAAAGGTGTGGTATTGAACTCTTAAACCGAATACTGTCTCCTGCATTTAGTATATATTCATCATCACCGAGCTTTACCTTAAGCTGGCCCTCTACTACTACCACACATTCTTCTCCTTCATGAGTAACCATACCGTCACCATAACTTCTATTTCCGGGGGCTATAGTAACTTTGATAAATTCCAGTTCACCCTGCAAATCCGGTGTGAGCAGTTCATATAATGCGGAAGAAGTGGAGAGATTAATTTCTTTTCTTTCATTTCTCCTGACAACAATATTACTCTTCTGTTCGGCATCACTCAAAAAGTCTCCTATAGAGGTATCAAGGGCATCAAGTATTTTCCAGAGAGTCACCACAGTTGGGCAGATTTTCCCCCTCTCTATTTGACTTATAAGGCCCGGACTAACTTCTGCCCTTTTGGCCAGTTCATCTATGGTAGTTTTAGAAGACTTGCGTACCTTGCGCAATTTTTTGCCTATTTTATCTTTGTTCATTATCAGTTCACCTCATATTTGATTTCAATATCTGACTAAACCATCAAATAATTCTTTCACAGAAAGGTAATTTTTATCATAAATTCATTTTATCATTAATATAAAATCCTTCTTCAAAAGAGACCTCCTGTCTCTTGGTTAGCTCAGCATAGCCATGCGAAACACCGCTGTGTTAGTGCTAAACCAACCCTGTGTAATTAAATAAAGGCTATGTGATCTTATTATCTCTCTTTTAATCTCATTTATTTCTCTTTCAGTTTATTTAGATTAATTAGCGAAAAATGCCTAAAATCCTTAATTAGCCTTTCTGTAGTTGAAACATATTTTTAGTTTAAACATACTTAAATTATATGTTAAATAAAAAAACTATTTTTCCTGCTTAAACTTCAAATTTACTTGAAAACTCCAGTTATCCCATCCGGGAAAAAACTTTATTGACATATGTTTATAACAATGCTATAATCATAATTGATATACTGCAAGATAAATCTCAAAAAGATATAAAGGAGCTGGTATTAATGAAAGCTATTATGCCTGTTAAAGATAACAATGACTGGGAGGCTGAACTCAATCCTCGCTTTGGCCGCACTCCCTATTTCGCTGTAGTAGACCTTGAAGAGGAAAGTCTGGAGTTTATAAAAAACTCTGCCCAAAATGCAGCCAGTGGAGCCGGTGTGGAAGCAGCCCAGCTGGTAGCAGACCAGAAGGCAGATATTATGTTTACTCCAAATATTGGGCCAAAGGCCTTTTCTGGTCTGCAAAGCCTTAACCTGGAAATATATATGGCAAAGGGTACTATTGAAAAGGCCGTTAAAGACTATAAAAACGATGAATTAAAAAAGGTAAGTAAACCAACCAATAGAGCCTATCATGATCATTAAAAGCAGGGTGATAAAATGAATATAACAGTACTTAGCGGCAAGGGAGGTACGGGTAAGACGACCGTTTCCACAAACCTTGCTCTTTCTCTGGATAATGTACAATTAATAGACGCTGATGTAGAAGAACCGGACTCCTATATCTTCATTGAACCTGACTTTAATGAAGACTATATACCTGTTAATAGAAAGATTCCTGTAATAGATGATGATAAATGTACAGGCTGTCGGGAATGTGTGGATTTTTGTGAATATAATGCCCTGGCCATGATGCTTGATAATGTTATGGTTTTCCCCGAGATCTGTCACAGCTGTGGTGGCTGCAGTATTGTCTGTCCGGAAAAGGCCATAACAGAAAAAGACCGGGAACTGGGCAAACTTAGATTTGACAAAAGTGCCCAAAAAGGCCGTATTGAATTCTGGCAGGGAGAAATGAATATTGGTGAAGAAAGTTCAACTCCTGTCATAGAAGCCCTTAAAGAACATATAAATTCTGAAAAAATTACCATTATTGACGCACCACCCGGTACTACCTGTCCCACCATTGAGGCAACTGCTGACAGTGACTTTGCCCTGCTTGTAACTGAATCCACTCCCTTTGGATTAAATGATCTTGAGATGTCAGTGGAAGTTATGAGAGAAATTGATATACCATTTGGTGTAATAATTAACCGTTCCGAAAAGGGTGAAGATGACATAATTGAAGATTACTGTAAAAAAGAAAATATAAATATTTTAATGAAAATACCCTATAACCGCAGAATAGCTGAATTATACTCTGATGGTAAAGCCTTTGTCAACATACTACCTCAATGGAAAGAAAAATTCCAGCAACTATTTTCAGTCATAGTAGGTGAGATAAAATGAAGAAACTAACAGTAATTAGCGGTAAGGGCGGTACAGGTAAGACAACAATGACCGCTAACTTCTCAGCCCTTGCTGAAAATCACGTTATAGCTGACTGTGATGTAGATGCCCCCAATATGCACCTTCTTTTAAAACCTGAGGTACAAAAAGAAGAAGAATTCAGTGGCGGCAAAATAGCAGTAAGAAACGCAAAAAAATGCACTGACTGTGGACTCTGTTATAAACACTGCCGTTTTAATGCAGTCAATGAGGATTTTTCTATAAACCCTTTCAAATGTGAAGGGTGCAGTGTATGTGCAGAGGTCTGTCCGGAAGATGCCATTGAGATGCAACCTGACCTGACCGGACATGTCTATCACTCAAATACAAAGTTTGCCCAAATGGTCCATGCTCGGCTTAAGGCAGGAGCAGAAAAGTCCGGTAAACTGGTCACAGAGGTAAGAGACATAGCTGAAAAAAGGGCTAAAGAAAAAGATAAAGAACTGGTGCTGGTAGACGGTTCTCCCGGTATCGGCTGTCCGGTCATTGCCTCCCTTAACGGTGTGGATATGGCCCTTATTGTCACTGAACCAACAAAATCCGGACTTTCCGATCTAAAAAGAGTGCTGGAAATGATAGAACATTTTGATCTTACTGCAAGTGTTGTTATCAATAAATATGATTTAAATAAAAATATGGCCGATAATATAGAAAAATTTTGTGATGATAATAATATTGAGGTACTGGCCCGGATTCCCTATTCACCTGTTTTTGTAGAATTACTGCGGGAAGGCAGGTTGCTTGTAGAAGAAAAGAGAGATTCTCAAATTGGTCAATTATTACAATCCCTCTGGTCTGATATATTAGAGATCCTTGATTAACTCCTCAGTTTTATTTTTCAACTCTTTCAGGTCATCCGGGGAAGGCAGACCTCTGATATCTCCCATCCTTCCCCGGGTGCTAACCTCCTCAGAAGCATGATACTCACTCAAAATATACCATTCATCAACTATCTCTATTCCCAGATGATCAAAAAACTGGCCTATATATTTCAAGACAGGGATAGCTTCATTTTTGCCTGTATGTGGCCCCGAATATGTACAAAAAAGCAAAACATTTTTACCGGATACTCTGGGTGACCCCAGTTTGGGAAGCCCCCTTTCCTTATATTCACTTTGCTTATTATTTAAAAAATCCTTAACATCTTCTGGTGGTTGCCAGGAATAAGAAGGAGAACCAAAACAGATAAGATCATAATCAAAATAATCAATGTCTCCAGCCTCACTGACCTGCAAAAGTTCCACATCAGCTCCAGCAGTTTCAGCTCCATCCTTGATAGCCTTAGCTACTTTCTTTGTATTTCCCGTCTTACTCCAGTAAATTACTGCTACATCATTAATTCTCATATAAATATTTCTCCTTTCATATAAATTTTTAATATATATTTGTGACATAATATCCATTAACTAATTTTACCATAAACAGGTGAAATGTTAAACGTATTTATTTGGGTAATATGCTGAATAATAATAATAACTCTGGAATTGAGGGGGAATATAATGGATCTATTTAAAAAGAAAAGAAATGTTGATATGAAAACTCTTGCCTCAAATCCTCTGATGTATTATGGTAAAATAGCGCTGTTAGCATTGGGGGCCTTTGCTGCAGGCAGGGCAAGTACCAGAAATGATCCAGAAAATATGAGCGAAAAAATCGATAATATGATATAATTCCAGAGTAAAACCAGGAGATTTCTCTCCTGGTTTTTTAGGTTATGATAATATAAATTTTACTGTAGATCACAAACTTAAACTTTAAACTGTTCCACCAGCTCAGCCAGTTCATCAGCCATTTGTGCCAGCTTATTTGCTGAAGAAACAATTTCTTCAGTAGAAGCACTCTGTTCTTCACTGGCAGCTGCAACTTCCTGGGCATTTGATGCCGCTTCTTCACTTACTTTGGTTATATCAGACAATGCTTCAGCAATCCTGTCACTGCTTTTCTCCATTGATTTGGTCCTGCTGGCTACTTTTTCAATATATTGATTTAGATCACCAGCACTTTCATTAATATTGGTAAAGACTAATCCCGTATCTTCAATGGCTTTTACACTATCCTGTACAGACTGAACATTTGTCTGCATTTTTTTAACTGCTCTTTTGACATCATTCTGTATCTCAGCTATTAAGCCCTCTATTTTCTCAGTGGATTGTGAAGACTCTTCTGCCAGTTCTCTTATTTCATCGGCAACCACACTAAAACCACGGCCTGCTTCTCCCGCCCGGGCAGCTTCTATGGCTGCATTTAAGGCAAGCAGATTTGTCTGTTCAGCAATACCACTAATCAGTTCCACAATCTGACCAATTTCTTCCGACTTTTCACCAAGTTCATTAATTGTTTCTGCCACTTCATTTGTATTTTCCCTGACTTGATTAACTTGTTTTACAGATTGTTCAATATGTTCATTACCTTCTTCAATATTATCTATGACCTTATCGGCTTCTTCCGCCATTCTGGTGGCTGCATTTTCTGTGTTTTCCACACTATCTGCCAGTTCATTCATACTTGATTCTGTTTCATCAATCTGAGCGGATTGTTCTTGAGCTCCTGAAGCAACATCCTCTATCGACCTGCCTACCTGTTCTGCTGATTTTGCTACTTCATCACCTGAAGCAGAGATCTCTTCACTGAAGGAAGCAAGCTGTTCTATTAGATCACTTACCTCTTCAATTACTGAGCTGAGACTATTTTTCATTTTGTTGAGAGATTCTACCAGCATACCAATTTCGTCTTTGCCGTCATAGTCTATAGACTCCACCTTCAGGTTACCAGCAGCAATCTCACCCGCAAAATTAATAGATTTCTTTACCGGTTTTAAAAATCTCCTGGTCATGATAATAATTATTATGGCTGCAAGAATTATAGCTATAATCAAAGCCATAATTATAGAACTTCGATAATTACTCAAACCTTCCATATACTCAGAAGTAGGCATGGCTGTGCCCAGTATATAACCATCATACTCTTTGAAATGATTTAACATTTCCTCATCTTCATAATCATAGGTGATTTCTTTTATTTTATCTGTTTCAGCCCGATTTAAAATTTCTTCTCCCCACTTAAATTCAGAAATATTGCTTCCTTCTATTTCCTTATCGGGATGACTCAAAATATTACCTTCTGTATCAGCGACAAAGACATAACCATCCTGACCGTGTTTAAAAGAATCGGCAACATTATTGACATCAATTCTGGCCATGATTTCTTCCAGTTCTTTGGGCTCAACACCTATCTGGACTATACCGGGTTGATCTTTGCGTGCCACTCCTATGTACTGAAAAAATTTGTCGTCAGTACCTCTGACCTGAGGTTCCTGGGCCAGTTCAAAATCTTTATCTTCCAGGCCTTCAAGAAAGGGCCGGGTCTGTTCATCTTCTTCAAAATCAAAGCCAATCATATCCTCTTCAGTGGACCACTCCAAAACTCCTTCTTCATCAATAACATGTACTTCTGGTATCTCTAGATAGTCTGCTATCTCCTCAATTTCTGCTATCATTTCCTCTTCAGGTACTCCTCTGATATTTCGTTCCACCATCCTTGTCAACTGAATTAAATAACGGTTAAGAGCTGATTCAGTAAGTTCAGCGCTATTCTCTCTTTCCTCCACCACTGATTCAATTTCCTCAAATTTAGTTTCTGCCTGCTGCTGCACCGAATCCATTGTTTGGCTTTTTTGTAGATAATAGCCAATATAGCCGGTAACACCCAGAGCTATAATCAGTATTACAAGTATCGGAATTAAAAATTTACCGGTAATTCCGCGAAAATCCTGTATTATGTTCTTTAGATTCATTTTTAACCTCCTGTGTTTAGACATATATTAATTTGAAATACTATTAACAGTACTTTCTTTGAAATTATAACACATAATTGCCATTTTTTTAAATACAAATCTCAACCAATTATTTCTGCCTTTCTTTATAGTTTTTAAACAAATTTGTAGCAAAAAATAGTGTATTTTTTATGAATTTGATACAAAAGTATCATTATATTAAAAAAACCCTGACTGGACTTAAAAAGTCCAGAACA
>CAZSTU010000049.1:0-13564 GCA_964609745.1 uncultured Halanaerobiaceae bacterium | reverse complement strand
TTTATATCCGCAAAAAGAGAATTTTAATCTTGCTTCTAAATCAGAAAAGCACAGCTTGATTCACTGGCAGCTTTGACAATGGAAGAAGAAAGAAAGGCTTTGCGTACATCTACAGAAATTCGACTTAAATATCTTCGTATTTCCGGGGAAATTTCCAGTATCAAAGTTGAAAGGGAAAATTATAAAATAAATAAAAGCTTTGATACTGGATGGGAAATTCCAAAATTTAAAGTTAAAAGTATTGAAAGGAATTTTGCCCAACGTCTTGTTAACAAGTCGATAAATATAGAACAGGGACGCGAGGTAGCTTGTTTTGGAATAATTGATAAAAATGGTCATGTTGAACAGGCAAGTGAATTGGTTATAGGTGGTATGGGTTATATTCCTCCACGTCTTTTGGCATCCAGTTATGAGGGAATCTTTAATATATCTCTAAGAGAGGCATATACGGAGGTAATCCCCTTTAATGCTGTTATCGTTCATACACACCCCGGAGGTACTGGTATTATGCACATGAGTGATGCTATGGCTGGCCCGGGGATGTGGGGTAGACCTATCATGGCTGTAGGCCATAATAAAGAGGGGGAAATCAAAGGTGCAACGGCAATTGAACTTACAGATAGACTCTGTGAACTAGCAGATGAAAAAGAAGAAATTGAACAAAGATTTTTTGAAGTTGATACTCCTGAAGAAGAACTAAAAATAAGAAAAAGACGTTATAAAATTGCTCAGGAATTTACTGATTTATGCCATCAAATACAAATAATAGATAGATGATTGGAGGGAGAAAAATGATTTTTAACAGGGAAAAGACTGAGAAAAAAAAGGAAAAAGGTTTTTTTCAGAGATTAAAAAAAGGTCTGGCGAAAACAAGATCAAGCTTTGTAAATAAGATAAGCAGTTTATTCAGGGGATCGAAATTAAATGATGAATTTTTTGAAAAACTTGAAGAAACTTTAATTCAAGCAGATGTGGGTGTCAAAACGACTATGAAGTTAATAGATGAGTTGAAAGATACAGTTAGAGAAAAAAGCCTGGAATCCTCTGAAGAACTTTATGAAATATTTAAGAACAAATTATTTGAACTTTTACAGGATGATGAGAGTGAATTAAAACTTAAAAAGGGTCTTAATATAATAATGGTGGTGGGAGTGAATGGTTCAGGGAAAACAACTACAATTGCTAAAATTGCTCAGAGATTTAAAGAAAGGGACAAAAAAGTAATGCTGGCGGCAGGTGATACTTTTAGAGCAGGAGCTATTGACCAGTTGAAAGCCTGGGGAGATAGATTGGGAATTAAAGTTATAGCACAATCAGAAGGATCCGATGCAGCAGCCGTTGCTTATGATGCTGTTAATTCAGCACAGGCCCGGAATGTGGATCTATTAATCGTTGATACAGCAGGTAGACTGCATACACAAAAAAATTTAATGAAAGAACTGGAAAAGGTTAAAAAAGTTATTGATAAAGAGTCTGGTTCAGCAAATGTAGAAGTATTACTGGTACTGGATGCAACCACAGGGCAAAATGCAATTTCTCAGGCCAGACTATTTAATAGGGCTGTTGATGTAGACGGTATTGCACTGACCAAACTGGATGGAACTGCCAGGGGTGGTATTGTAATAGCTGTAAAAAATGAATTAGGAATACCTATTAAATTAATAGGCGTTGGGGAAGACTCTAAAGATTTACAGAGTTTTTATCCGGAAGATTTTATTGAAGCTTTATTCGCAGATTAAAAGATTTTTCTGATGAAAGCTTGACAAGTCTTTTGATATAAGTTATACTATCTCCTGTAAAGTTAATTACCTTAACAAGCAGGTGATTTTTTTGTTGGAGAAAACAATTGAAATGGGATATTTATTTGATTTTTACGGAAAGATGCTTACAGATAAACAACAGCAAATAATGCGTTTGTATTACCACCACGACTTATCTCTGGGTGAAATTGCGGAAAAAATTGGGATAAGCCGCCAGGGGGTTTATGACCATCTAAAAAGAGGAGAAAAGATATTGAGAGAGTATGATGAAGAGATGGGATTGATTAAGCGATATAGAAAAACAAGAGACAAATTAAATGAGCTAATTTCATATATAGATAGCAGAGTGGATGTTGAGGAAAGTGTCAAAAAGGAATTAATTAAAAGATTAAATGAACTGGAAAAGCAATTATAAGGGGTGAGAATATTGATTTTTGAAGGACTGGCAGAAAAACTTCAGGGAACCCTAAAAAAATTAAGAGGCAAGGGTAAGTTAAATGAAAAGGATGTAGATAGTGCACTTAGGGAAGTTAAGATGGCACTTTTGGAGGCAGATGTAAATTATAGAGTTGTTAAAGATTTTATAGGTAAGATAAAGAAAAGAGCAGTGGGTAAGGAAGTAATGGAAAGTCTTACCCCCGGGCAACAGGTTGTTAAAATTGTTAATGAAGAATTAACAGAATTAATGGGGGGTAGTCGTGATAAAATTAATTTGGCAGATACCCCTCCTACAATTATTATGCTGGTTGGCCTGCAGGGTGCAGGTAAAACAACTTTTGCTGGAAAACTTGCCCGCATCTATAAGCAGGAAGGAAAACAACCATTACTGGTAGCTGCAGATATATATCGTCCTGCTGCCATAAAACAGTTAAAGGTACTTGGAGATAGACTGGAAGTCCCGGTATTTAGTATGGGGGACAAAAAAGATCCTGTTGATATTACAAGGGCAGCTGTTAGTTCTGCTCAAAGTGAAGGACAGGATATTGTAATTCTTGATACAGCAGGAAGACTGCATGTGGATGAAAAAATGATGGAAGAACTAAGTGCTATCAAAGAAAATGTAAATCCACATGAAATTTTACTTGTAGTTGATGCTATGACAGGACAGGATGCAGTAAATGTTGCCGAAAAATTTGATGATGTTTTGGGTATAGATGGTATATCTTTAACCAAGCTTGATGGAGATGCCCGTGGTGGAGCAGCTCTTTCTATTAAGGCTGTAACTGGTAAGCCTATCAAATTTGCGGGTACAGGTGAAAAACTGGCCGATCTTGAACCTTTTCACCCGGATAGAATGTCTTCACGTATTCTGGGTATGGGAGATATGTTGAGTTTAATTGAAAAGGCTGAAAAAAGTATAGATGAAGAAAAAGCAAAAAAACTTGAAGAAAAAATACGTCAAAATGAATTTACACTTGAAGATTTTCTTGATCAGATGGATCAGGTTAGGAATATGGGACCCCTTGATCAGGTATTGGGTATGATACCCGGTATGAGTGGTGCCAAACAACTTAAAAACTTACAGGTTGATGAGAAGCAACTGGATCATATTGAAGCAATAATTAATTCTATGACTCCTGAGGAAAGGAGAGATCCAGATATATTAAACGCCAGCAGGCGAAAAAGGATTGCTCGTGGTAGTGGAACTAAAATACAGGAAGTAAATCGTCTTTTAAAACAATTTAGACAAACTAAGAAAATGATGAAACAGTTTGACAAGGGAAAACAGCCCGGTCCGGGCAAATTGAATTTGCCCTTTATGGGATAAATATGTAGTGTTTTTGAAGCCAGGAAGGAGGTGAGGCATTTGGTTAAAATAAGATTGAAAAGAATTGGTAGTAAAAGAAATGCTTCTTATAGGGTGATTGTTTCAGACTCGAGAAATGCACCTACAGGTCAGTTTATTGAGGAACTGGGTTATTACAATCCAACTGCAGAACCTGCAGATTATAAAATTGATGAAGAAAAGGCTTTGAAGTGGTTAAATAATGGAGCTAAACCGTCCAGTACCGTTCGCAGTCTATTAAAAGAAACCGGTATTCTAGCGAAATTTCATGAACAGTCTTCATAAAGGGGGACTTTACTCCAATGAAAGAACTAGTAATGACAATTGCCAAAGCAATTGTTGATAATCCTGAAGAAGTACATGTTAACAAGGTTGAAGGTGAGAAATCTGTTATTCTTGAACTTAGTGTTGCCGAAGAAGATATGGGTAAAGTTATTGGTAAGCAGGGTAGAATTGCGCGTGCCATAAGAACTGTAGTTAAAGCAGCTGCAACTAAAGAGGGTAAGAAAGTAATAGTGGATATTCAGTAAATTAAAGATGGTGATTGTATGCCGGAACTTGTTACAATCGGTGAGATAACTAAAAATCAGGGGAACAGAGGAGAAGTAAGGGTTTATCCTTTGACTGATTTTCCTGATAGATTTGCAGTGTTAAGCAGGGTATATTTATACAAAAATGATGATTTGAAACAGATGAATATTGAATCATCAAGACGACACAAAGGATTTGTGATCCTCAAATTCACAGGGGTGGATAACATAGCGGAAGCATTAAATTTAAAAAATTATCTTGTTCAGATTCCTGAAGATGAATTGATTCCTCTTGAGAAAGATGAATATTACATTCATAATATATTGGGCTTTGAAGTCAGGACTGAATCAGGTGAAAATCTAGGATTTCTGGATGATGTCTTGACTACTGGAGGAACTGATATTTTTATGGTTAGGTCAGATAATGGGAGCGAAGAATATATGATACCCGCCAGCAGAGAAATTATAAGCAGTATTGACCAGACAAATAAATTAATAGTCATAGATCCTATACCCGGTTTATTAGATCTATAGTTTTTAACATTAGAGCAGGAGTGGCAGTTATGAACTTTGAAATACTCACCCTTTTTCCCGATATGTTTAAAGGGCCCTTTCAGGAAAGCATTTTGGCCAGGGCCAGGGATAAAAATATAATTAAAATAAATATTGAAGATATAAGAGATTATACTATAGACAAACATAATTCTGCTGACGATTATCCCTATGGGGGAGGTTCAGGTATGATTTTGAAGCCAGAACCTATTTATAGGGGCTGGCAGAAGGTTAATGAAAATAATGCTAAATATAAAACTATATTAATGACTCCTCAGGGAAAAAAACTTAACCAAAAAATGGTAAAAAAATTAAGTCGTGAAGATGGTCTTATATTAATTTGTGGCCATTATGAGGGTATAGATGAGAGGATAAGAGAAACAATAGTAGATGAAGAAATTTCTATAGGTGATTATGTTTTGACCGGGGGAGAGCTACCGGCGATGATTTTGATCGATGCTGTTGCCAGAATGCTCCCTGGAGTGCTGGGAGCAGAAGATGCCCATGAAAAAGATTCTTTTTTCGCCGGGTTGCTTGAACATCCTCATTATACCCGTCCCCGTACTTTTCGAGGCAAGGAAGTTCCGGAGGTTTTATTAAGCGGTCACCATGCTCGAATACGAAAGTGGCGGTTAAAAATGGCTCTAAAAAGAACCCTGCTTCGTAGACCTGAACTTTTAGATGAGAAGAATCTATCTTCAGAGGAAGAAAAATTGTTAAAGGAAATAATGAATGATTTAGTGGGTGAAAGCAATGGCAGATAAGGAACCTGAATTATATATTGGGCTGATACATTATCCTATATATAATAAAAAAAATGAGAAAATAACTACTACAATAACCAATCTTGATTTACATGATATTTCAAGAGCAGCAAGAACATATGATGTTGAAAAATATTATGTAGTAAATCATCTAAAGTCTCAACAGGCTCTTGTTAAAAGAATGATACAGTACTGGACCAGTGATTATGGAGCTAAGTATAATCCCAATCGACAGGAAGCATTTTCACTGCTTGAAATAGCAAACACACTGGATGATGTTATTGATAGAATTAAGAAAAAAAGTGGTAAAAAGCCCCGGTTAATAGCAACAGATGCCCGACCTTATCCCAATACACGTTCCTATCGTGATGTACGCGATATGATTTTTTCTACTTCTGCGCCATTTTTATTAATCTTTGGAACGGGGTGGGGTTTAACAGAAGATACAATAAAACGCTGTGACTATATGCTTGAACCTGTATATGGGAGAGGAAGTTTTAATCACCTCTCTGTCCGTAGTGCAGCATCAATTATACTTGATAGATTACTGTCACCCGTATGGTGGCAGAAATGATTTTATTTGATACAGGAAAGGAGGGTTATAAATGGATATAATAAGGCAGATTGAGAAAGATCAAATGAAAGATGATATACCCGAATTTGGACCGGGAGACAAATTGCGTTTGAAGTTAAAAGTTACTGAGGGTGGAAAAGAAAGACTTCAATTATTTGAAGGAACTGTATTAAAGAGAACCGGAGAGGGAGCAAGAGCTTCCTTTACCATCAGGAAAGTTACGCATGGAGTGGGAGTTGAAAGAACTTTTCCCCTTCATTCTCCCAATATAGATAGTATGGAAGTTGTACGCAGGGGAGATGTAAGAAGGGCCCGACTTTACTATTTACGGGAAAGACGGGGCAAAAAATCAAAAGTTAAGGAAAAAAGAGATTAAGAAAAGGATGAAGGGGGTGGGCAACCACCCTTTTTCTTTATGTTAAGGAAGGTGATAAATATGACAAACTGGTATCCCGGACATATGGCAAAAGCAAAAAGAAAATTAAAGGAAGATCTAAAACTTATTGACCTTGTGCTGGAAATGATTGATGCTCGTATTCCAGCAAGCAGTAAAAATCCGGATTTTGAAGAATTTATAAAAGGAAAAGAGAAAATCATAATTTTAAATAAAAGGGATCTGGCTTCTAAAGAAGTTACAAAAAGATGGAAAAAATATTTTGAAAAAGAAAGTCAGGTAATAGCATTGAATTCAAAAGAGGGAAAAGGTATTAATGAACTTTTAGAAATAATTAATATTAAGCAGAAAAAATTATTTAAAAAAGCAGAAAAAAAGGGAAAAAGAAATAAAAAGATAAGGATTATGGTCCTTGGAATACCTAATGTAGGTAAATCTGCTTTAATTAATGCACTTGGTAAAAGAGCTAGAGCTAAAACCGGTGACAGACCGGGAATTACAAGGGGTAAACAGTGGATTAATATCAAAAAAAATGTAGTGTTACTTGACACACCCGGTTTGCTCTGGCCCATGATTGAAGATGAAAGCAGGGCATATAGACTGGCGGTTACAGGAGCTATTGATATTAAACAATTTGATGAAGAGAGAGTGGCGTATCAATTACTGAAAGATATAATAAATCACAATCCAGAAATAATAATGGATAATTACAAAATAGATATTAATGGAATGCATCCATATGATGTATTTCTCGAAATAGGTAAAAAACGTGGTTGTTTGATGAGTGGAGGTAAAGTAGATAAAAATAGAGTCAGTAAGCTATTTATTAAAGATTTTCAGAAAGGTAAATTGGGCGCATTTACTCTGGAAAACCCTTAGAGCAGTTGAAAAATGAAGGGATTGATAGAAGATGAAATTTGACCCATCCAGTTATACTATCGCCGAATTAAAAAATAAATTATTGAAAATTGAAGTTACTGACGAAATAATTAATAGACTTTTATCTGATAGCAGAAAGGGTGTTAATAAACTAGCCAGAAAATACCGCAAAAAGAAAGAAAAACAAAAACAGATAAAAAAAAGATGGGATGAGATGAATAAGCTTAAAAAAGATTTACTGTATAAAGGTTATGAATTAATATGTGGTCTTGATGAAGCCGGAAGAGGTCCTTTAGCCGGACCTGTTGTGGCAGCAGCGGTTATACTGAATGAAAGCAATAAAATTTTGGGACTTAAAGATTCAAAAAAGCTATCACCTGCAGTAAGAAAAAAACTCAAAAAGGAAATAAAAGAAAAATCTATAGCAGTAGGTATTGGAATTGTTGATAATAAAGAAATTGATAGAATCAATATTCACCAGGCCAGTTTGAAGGCCATGAAAAAGGCTTTATATAATTTAAATTATCTTCCCGATTATCTTTTGATAGATGGTAATATATCTCTGAAAGAAATTAATATTCCACAGAAATCCATAGTTTCGGGAGACTCTAAATCTAACTCTATAGCGGCAGCTTCCATAATTGCCAAGGTGAAAAGGGATAATATACTGGATAAATTTCATAATAAATATCCTCGATATGGTTTTATAAATCATAAGGGATATGGAACAAAATCTCATATTAAAGCCCTAGAAAAATATGGGCCTACACCCATTCATCGTTATTCTTACAAAATTGTAAAAAAATATGCAGGAGAGGAGACAAAAGAATGAAAATTAATACAAGATATATTACCAGAGCTGCTTTAATTGCCGGTGTTTATATTGTAATTACATATATTCTTTCTCCATTTAGTTTTGGCCCTCTGCAATTCAGATTATCTGAATCCTTAACAGTTTTACCAATTATCTATCCAGAGGCTGTACCTGCATTGTTTATTGGGGTATTTTTTTCCAATATTATTGGCGGTCTTGGTCTTGTAGATATTATTGGAGGAAGCCTGGTAACTTTAATTGCTGCCTATGTTACTTATATTATGCGAGGTAGTTTTTTAGCATATTTAAGCCCCATAGTATTTAATGGTTTTTTGATAAGTATATATCTTCATTTGTTTTTTGAACTTCCTTACTGGTTAACTGCCTTACAAATAGCAGTCAGCGAGGCAGTGGTAGTAATAATTTTTGGTGTTCCTTTAATAAAATTTTTAAAAAATAATATAAATTAAGCAGGAAAATATTACCTATGTGTAGAATAATATATTTAAATTAATAATTTATGAAAATAATGCTTTGTTTTAGAGTCTTTAATTGAATTTAACAATTTTATTGGGGGAGGTTTAATATCGTGAATAAGCAAAATATTGATAAAAGAACAAGAACAATTTTAATAAATTCTCAAAAAGCCGAAATTACAGAGTACAATGTTTATAAAAAACTGGCCCAAAAAGCAGAGTCAAAAAATAAAAATATATTGAATGAAATTGCAGAAGATGAACTTGCTCATTACAGGTTCTGGCAACGTTTTACAGATAGGGAGGTAAAGCCAAACTGGATTAAAGTATATTTTTATTATATACTGGCTCATATATTTGGACTGATGTTTAGTATAAAGTTAATGGAAAAAGGGGAAGAGGATGCCCAGGAAGTATATATGAAAGTATCTGAAGTGATTCCTGAAGCAAAAAAGATTGTCTCAGATGAGGACAGACATGAAGATAAATTATTAAATATGCTAGAAGAAGAGAAATTAAATTATGTAGGGTCAATGGTTTTTGGTTTAAATGATGCTCTGGTTGAATTGACAGGGACACTTGCGGGTTTAACTTTTGCTCTACAAAATACTAATTTGATTGCTCTCTCAGGTTTAATAACAGGAATAGCAGCTTCATTATCCATGGGAGCTTCTGAATATTTGTCTACCAGGACAGAAGAGAATGGAAAAAATGAATTAAAATCTTCATTTTATACAGCCATAACTTATATTATTACAGTAATATTATTAATTTTACCATATTTTTTGCTAGAAAATTATATTTTCAGTTTAATTTTAACTATAATTATTGCTGTAGTAATAATATTTGTTTTTAATTTTTACATATCAGTGGCCAAAGATTTGAATTTTAAGAAAAGATTTATAGAAATGGCTTCGATTAGTCTTGGGGTTTCATTGATTTCCTTTGGTATTGGTGTGGTTGTCAGAATTTTATTTGGTGTGGAAATATAATTAATGGATGGTGGATAGATGAATAATAAGGATCTGGGAAAAATAGGAGAAGAGAAGGCAGTATTGTTTTTTCAAAATAGGGGTTATGAGCTTTTATGTAGAAATTATAGAATAAGACAGGGAGAAGTAGACCTCATTGTTAAAAAAGATAATATAATTGTTTTTGTGGAAGTAAAAACCAGAAATAAAGACTGGAATTTATCTGTCCCTCCCCGGGTTTCTGTAAATTATAATAAACAGCAGAAAATAAAAATGGTTGCCAGACATTTTCTTGCAACATATCAGAAATTGTTAGATATTAGATTTGATGTAATTGAAATTTTTAAAGAAGGAGAATTTTATAAATACCGGCATTTCCCCGGGGCCTTTTAGTTTTTTATGGATAAAGAAAAATAGTATAGAAAGTGGGGGTTATATGCTGTCAAAGGTATTGAGTGGGGGTTTGTTTGGAATCAATGGGCTGTTAATACGGGTTGAGGTTGATTTAAACAGGGGGTTACCGGCCTTTGATATTGTAGGGTTACCCGATACTGCTGTACGTGAATCCAGAGAAAGAGTAAAATCAGCTATTAAGAATAGTGGTTTTGACTTTCCTATTAAAAAGATTATTATAAATTTGGCCCCGGCAGATATAAAGAAAGCAGGACCTCACTTTGATTTAAGTATTGCTGTTGGGATACTGGCAGCATCCGGGATAGTTAAAAAAGATAAATTATCAAAATATATTTTTCTGGGTGAGTTGTCTCTGGGAGGAAAAGTAAGCTCGGTTAAAGGAGTTTTGCCTGTAGTGATGGAGGCAAAAAAGAGAGGTTTTGAAGGAATTGTTTTGGCAAAAGAGAATATTAAAGAAGCTGCACTTGTTGGTGAAATAAAAGTAATAGGAGTTTCAGACTTAAAACAGGTAGTTGCTTTTTTAAATGAAAATAAGATTCCTGAATTAAATAAATTAGATTATAACAACACGGTAGAGTCAAAAGAGAATTATGAAATTGATTTTGCAGAAATAAAAGGTCAGTATGAAGCCAGAAGAGCTCTTGAAGTTGCTGCAGCTGGTGCTCATAATATAATACTTATTGGACCACCGGGTTCAGGGAAAACAATGCTTGCCAGGAGAGTTAAAACTATACTACCACCTCTTTCCCGAGAAGAAAGTCTGGAATTAACAAGAATATACAGTGTAATGGGAATTTTGAAAAATAAAAATGTTTTAAAAAGGGATCGACCATTTAGAGCTCCTCATCATAGTATTTCTTCTGCAGGTTTAATAGGGGGAGGGAGAATTCCAGAACCGGGTGAAATAAGTCTGGCTCATCAGGGTATACTTTTTTTAGATGAAATTCCTGAATTCAAAAGAGAAACACTTGAACTTTTAAGGCAACCGCTGGAAGAGGGCAATATTACCATCACAAGGAGGAGTATGACTGTAACTTATCCGGCTAATTTTATGTTGATAGCTGCCCAAAATCCTTGTCCCTGTGGTTATTATGGGGATGATCATCATAAATGTCGATGTAGTGTAAGACAGATAACTACATACCGCAATAAAATTTCGGGTCCTTTACTGGATAGAATAGATATTCAAATAGAGGTCCCCCCACTTGTCGCTAAAGAAATTATCGGTACTAATAAGGGAGAGAACTCAACTTCAATAAGAGAAAGAGTGATGGGAGCATATAATATTCAAATTGAGAGATATCAGGATGAAAATATTAAATTTAATTCTCAGCTAAAAGGTAAAAAATTGAGAAAATACTGTGTTATTGATAGAGAAAGCACATATTTATTGCAGGATGCTGTGGAATCTTTTGGACTTAGTGCCAGGGGATATGATAAAATATTACGCATGGCCCGTACAATTGCTGATCTTGATAAATCGAAGAGAATAAATTATAACCATGTGGCAGAGGCGGTACAATACAGAGAACTTGAGAGGAATTTAAACTAGATAGGGAGTGCATTAAATGAGCATTAATCAAGACAATAAATATAATAGTTTACAAAAAAAATTAAAAAAAATAGTTGAGGATAAAAATAAATTGCATGATTCCAGAGTTGTTGAAGTTAGTCAAAAAATGGATAAAATTATTATGGATTTGATGAAAAAACAACTTTAGGCAGGATTTATATTAATTTTATATAATCTATATAATGTGAGGTATATTAAAACTTGATCTTAATATAAAATTATGAGTGGAGGTAATAATGGATAAGATATTGCTTTTATATAATCCTTTATCTGGAAATGGAAGTTTTGCTCACTTTCTGGATGATTTTATTCATAAATTTCAAAAAAAATATTTTGTTACAGTATTACGCCTGCAGGATATAGAACTGTCAAAATACATAAAAGAACTTGATGACTCATATAAGGCAATAGTGGCTGCCGGTGGAGATGGAACGATAAATAGTGTAGTTAATTTAATGGTAGAAAATAATATTGAACTTCCTCTGGGTATAATCCCAACAGGAACAGTTAATGATTTTGCCAGATATATTAATATGCCCTCAAGTATTATTGATAGTTTTGAGGTATTGTTGAAAAATAAGCAAAAAAAGATAGACGTAGGATTAGTTAATAATAAATATTTTGTGAATGTATGTGCCGGGGGATTTTTAACTTCTATTCCACATCAAACCGATTCTGTATTAAAAAATAGGTTGGGAAAGATAGCTTATTATCTAAAAGGTATTCAGCAATTGCCTAAATTTCAAACTCTATCACTTAAATTTAAAGTGGGGAAAAAAGAATTTGAAGAAGACATTTTTTTGTTTATGATATTAAATAGCAGTCATGCTGGTGGTTACAGTAAATTGACTCCTGATTCAAATCTTGATGATGGTTTATTTGAATTAATTGCAATAAAAGCTGGATCAGTATATGAAATTACAAATGCATTAATAGATTTATTTATAAATAAGAATTTATCCAATAAAAATATACTGTATTTTAAGAATAAGTATTTTTATATAAAGCCATTAAATAAACCCACTAATGATACAGCTGATATTGATGGAGAAAAAGGGCCTGATTATCCTCTTGAAATAAAGGTTATTCCTAAAAAAATAAAAATAATATATAATGATTAACCGTAAAAGACAGGAAATTTGTTTTCCTGTCTTTTTGTATATAAATAACCATTTGCGGTTAATTTATGAGTAGATAAATGTGTGAGTAGTAAAACGAAACGCAAGGAAGGGAGATAACTATGAAAAAAATAGCGGTAGAACCTGTATTGTCAGGAGTTTCTACTCAGTTACAGGAATATGGTTTTGAAGTAGTTGATTTAGTTGATGAAAACCTCAAGAATGTTGATGCCTATATAATATCCGGTATGGACAAAAATGTACTGGGAATACAACAAACTGCAACAGAGTTACCTGTTATTATTGCTAGTGGATTGACACCACTAGAAATCAGACGTGAACTGGAAAAAAGACTATATCAAAATGGGTAAAGAAATGAAAATAATAACATAATCATGATTGACAAATAATCATGATTATGTTATTATAATTGTAAGAAAATTAAAAGGAGGGATAAAGAATGCTGGAAGGAAAAAAAGTCGCTATTCTTGGTGACCGAGACGGTATTCCCGGTCCGGCCATCGAAGAATGTATAAAGACGACTGAAGCAGATGAAGTGGTATTTACCACTACTGAATGCTTTGTTTGAACTAGTGCAGGAGCCATGGACCTGGAGAATCAGGCCAGAATAAAGGAACTGGCTGATGAACACGGGCCAGAAAACTTAATTGTTATTCTCGGTGGTGCTGAAGCTGAAGCATCTGGCCTGGCCTGTGAAACCGTGACTAACGGTGATCCGACATTTGCAGGTCCACTGGCAGGAGTCCAGTTAGGACTCGCAGCTTATCATGTACTTGAACCTGAAATTAAAAATGAAATTGATGGGGATGTTTATGAAGACCAAATTAGTATGATGGAAATGGTACTTGAGGTTGATGAAATAGTTGAAGAAACTAAAAAGTACCGTGAGAAGTTTAGTAAATTTGTTTAAAAGTTTTTAATTATTGAACTTGTGAATT
>CAZSTU010000048.1:0-13589 GCA_964609745.1 uncultured Halanaerobiaceae bacterium | reverse complement strand
ACATTATGGTTTCCGGGTAATAAAATGAAATTGTAAATTATGTAAAGCTAATTATGAGAAATTATTCACAATAATGACCCGGGGGTGTTTTGATTGGATTTAGTGCAGATTGGTGTAAATCATAGAACTGCTCCACTGAAAATTAGAGATAGATTATCTTTAGATAAGAAGGGAAAGAAAAATATTGCCACTATTTTAAAAAATAAAAACTATATTTCTGAAATCTTCTTATTATCTACCTGTAACCGAATGGAATTTTATTTAAAAAGCAAGCACAGGAAAAAAGCTAAAAATATTGTATTGAAGTTAATGGAAGATTATTCAGGTCTCAAAAGCAAAAACCTTTTATCATACATTTACTGTAATTATGAATTTGCTGCTGTAAAGCATCTTTATAAAGTTGGGTCCGGTCTTGATTCTCTGGTAATAGGTGAACCTCAAATTCTGGGACAGATAAAATCAGAATATGAACTGGCCAAAAAATTTAATATTACAGATACATATTTAAATCACCTCTGTCTGGAGACAATCAGGGTTTCCAAAAGGGTTAGAAATGAAACTACTATCAATCAGAGGGCTGTCTCAGTCAGTTATGCTGCTGTAGAACTGGCTGGAGAAATTTTTGGTTCACTAAATGGAGAAAAGGTTATGATTCTGGGAGCGGGGGAAAACAGTGAACTGGTCTTAAAAAACCTGGTTAATTATGGAGTGAAAGGAGTTCTTGTTGCTAATAGAACTTATAAAAAAGGAAAAAGATTGGCCCATAAATATGAGGGTGAAGTTATTCACTGGGAATCTGTAGAGAATTATGTTAATGAGGTAGATATAATCATAGCTTCTACCGGTGCTCCTCACTTAGTGTTAAACAAATCAGATGTGAATGAAACTTTAAAAAATAAAAAGGGACCCATGTTTATTATTGATATTGCTGTTCCCAGGGATATAGATCCGGCCGTTAAAGAAATTGCCGGTGTTCATCTTTATAATATTGATAATTTGAAGGAAATTATCAATAAAAATCTGGAGTTGAGAAAAAAGGAAGCTGATAAAGCTTTGCAGATAATTGAGGATGAAGTGGAAAACTTTCGCTCTTGGGTTAGAAAAAGAAAATCTGTACCCTTGATCAAAGAGATGAGAGAAAATGCGAAAGAGATAAAAGAAGAGGAAGTCAAAAGAGCTCTTCATCGCCTGCAAAAATCAGAAGATGATGCAGAAAAAATAGTAACAAATCTGGCCCACAGGCTTGCAAACAAGTTATTGCACAGGCCCACAGTTGGTTTGAAAAAAATTGCTGCAAGCGGGGATAGAAAAAAAGATCTGGAACTTGTAAAAAAAGTGTTTCCGGGGTGTGACCAATATTGAGCACTAAGTCTCAGATAGAGTTTTGGAGTAACTGGATTTAGTATAAAAATTAGCAGTAAAGGTGTGATGTTTAATTGGTATATTATCCTGTAAATCTCAATATTAGAGACAAAAAAATTTTGGTGGTTGGTGGAGGCAAAGTTGCTTTTAGAAAAACGAAACGGCTATATAAATGTGGAAGCAGAGTAAAAGTAGTATGTCCTGAATTAAGAAGGGAATTCAGGAAATTTTTAGACTCAAAAATCGATTTTTTTCAATATTATAAGAGAAAATTTAGGGAGACAGACCTGGAAGATATTTTCATGGTAATAGCTGCTACCGATGACAGTGAAGCAAACAAAGAAATAGCGAAAAAGGCCGGTGAAAAAGGGATAATGGTTAATGTAGTGGATAATAGAGAAATCTCTGATTTTATTTTACCGGCGGTAATCAACCGCGGTGATTTTTTATTGACTTTATCTACTTCCGGTAATCTACCTGCTCTTTCCAGAAAATTAAGGGAGGAACTTGAAGAAAAATTTGGTCCAGAATATGAGTTATTTATGGAAGAAATGAGTGAATTAAGGACAAAAATTATCGAAAGAGTGGATGATAGACAGCAGAGGAAACAAATATTTAGAAAACTGGCTGATAAAAATTTGATTAAGATGTTTAGCTTAGATAGGGAGAAAGCCCTCTCTGAGGTCAAATCCATAATTCATAAAGAGATTGAGAGGTAATAATTATGAAAAAGAAATTGATAATTGGCACAAGACCCAGCAAACTGGCAGTTGCCCAGACTCAGATTGTAGTTAAAAAATTGAAAAAAGAACATCCACAGCTAAAATATGAAATTAAAAAAATACAAACTGACGGTGATAGAAGACTTGATAAAAAGTTAAGTGAACTGCAAAGCAAAGGTTTATTTGTTAAGGAAATTGAAATAGCCTTACTAAATGGAGAAATAGATGTAGCCGTGCACAGTGCCAAGGATCTGCCCACAAAATTACCGGAAGAACTGGAGGTTGCTGTAATAGCAGATAGAGCAAATCCCCTTGATACGCTTGTGGGCAGTGGGGAAATGTGTATTACTGATTTGCCTCCGGGGGCCAGACTGGGCACAGGCAGTTTGCGACGCAGGTCTCAGCTCCTTAACTATCGTAATGATCTGGAAATTGTCCCTGTTAGAGGTAATGTGGATACCAGAATAAAGAAAATGGATGAAAAAAATCTGGATGGATTGATACTGGCAGCATCCGGTCTGGAAAGACTTAATCTTGAAAATGAGATCAGTGAATATCTGGATCCGGAAATTTGTCTGCCGGCAGCCAGGCAGGGGGCCATAGCCCTGGAAATACGCAGGAAGGATCAGGGAATAAAAGAAAGATTGAAAAAAGTTGAAAGCAGAGAGATAGCTTATCCGGTTCTGGCTGAACAGAGTTTTTTATCCTATCTTGAAGCAGGCTGTCATGCGCCAATTGCAGCTTATGGACAGATTATTGAGGGAGAGCTTTCCATTACCGGAGCTATCGGCAGAATAGATGGTAGTAAAGTTTATAGAGAATCTATTACTACAGATAGAATAAGCGCCCGAAAAACAGGTATTATTTTGGCTGAAAAATTACTTGCTAAGGGAGCGGATAGGATAATGATTGAATTAAGAGAGGAGTTGAATTAAAAAATGGCCGGTAAAGTATTATTAACAGGAGCTGGCCCTGGAGATCCGGAACTTATCACTTTAAAGGCAAAAAGAATTATTGCAGAATCGGATGTAATCCTATACGACAGACTGGCCAATAAAGAACTTTTGCAATATGCAGATGAAAATACAGAACTTTATTATGTTGGAAAAAAAGCTGGTGATCATCATTATACCCAGCAGGAAATTAACGAACTTCTGGTAAAAAAGGCTGGTGAAGGGAAAATAGTATGTAGATTAAAAGGGGGAGACCCCTTTGTTTTTGGGAGAGGAGGAGAAGAAGCATCTGTTTTAAAAAGGGAAGGAATTGAATTTGAGATAGTTCCCGGTATTTCTTCAGTGACTGCAGTACCTGCTTATGCAGGAATCCCTCTTACCCGGAGGCACTTAAGCTCTTCATTTGCCGTGATTACCGGCCATGAAGCAGCCGATAAAAAACAATCTTCTATAAATTTAGAAGAGACAGCAAAAACCGTTGATACTCTGGTTATTTTGATGGGGGCTAGAAAGCTGAGAAAAATAACTGAAAGATTACTAGCGGCCGGTTTTGGGGAATCAACCCCTGTGGCTTTAATCAGCCGGGGGACCGGGTCCTTCCAAAAAACTCTAACAGGTGAGTTAGCAAATATTGCCAGTAAGGTGGAGAAAAGTAATGTTAAACCACCTGCTATAATTATTATTGGCAGGGTGGTATCCCTGAGAAAGGAATTAAAATGGTTTGAAAACAGAAGTTTATTTGGTAAAAGGGTTCTTGTAACCAGACCCCGGGGGCAGGCTCAATCCTTTATTGAGAAATTACGGCGGGAAGGGGCCAGACCTGTTCTTGCACCCATGATAGAAATCAAAGCTCCGACGGATTATCTTGAGATGGATAAGGCCATAAATGAACTGGATAAATACAGGTGGATTATATTTACCAGTGTCAATGGTGTGAAATTTTTTATAAAACGTCTTCAGCAGAATGGACTGGATGGCAGAGCTTTTTCGGGAAAATTAATTGCTGCCATAGGTTCCAAAACTGCAGAAAAATTGAAAGAGTATGGGCTTATGGTGGATTTTGTACCTGATGAATATTCCACCGAAGGGATTTTGCATGAAATAAAGGAATATGCCCGGCTTAATAATTATAAAATAGACAAATCTTCATTTTTACTACCCAGAGCTGATATAGCAACACCGGCCCTGGAATCAGGATTAAAGAATATGGGAGCTGTGGTTAAAAATATTACAGCCTATCAAAATAAAAGGGTGGGTTTACCTGAAAAAATAAATAAGATGATATTTAATAATGAGATTGATTTATTAACCTTTACCAGCTCCTCAACTGTTGATAATTTTATGAAGGGCATAGAAGAATATAAAGGAAATTACAAATTAAATAAATTAGATATTGCCTGTATTGGTCCCGTGACAGCTGCAACTGTTGAGGAATATGGTCTGGAGGTAGATATTATAGCTGAGAAATATAATATAGATGGATTGTCGAAAGCAATAGTTGACTATTATGAAAGGAATGATATTTAAATGGAGTTAATTAAAAGACAGCGGCGTCTGCGGAAAAATAGGAGTATAAGAAAACTGGTCAGAGAAACAGAGCTAAGTATTAATGATATTGTCCAGCCTTTATTTGTGGTTAATGGAGAAAATGTGGCCAGAGAGATCGAAGGGATGCCCGATAATTACCATTATTCTATAGATAATTTACTGGATGAAGTAGGGAAGCTTGCAACCAGGGGAATAAAGGCAATTATGCTTTTTGGAATACCAGAATACAGGGATAAGGAAGGATCAAGTGCCTGGCAGAGTGATGGGATTGTTCAGAGAGCTGTAAAGGAAATTAAATCTAATTTTAGGGATATACTGGTAATTACTGATCTCTGTTTCTGTCAATATACAGAACATGGTCACTGTGGATATTTTGAAAAGGGAGAGGTAAAAAATGATATTACTCTTGAAAATTTAACAAAGGTGGCTCTGTCCCATGCTGCAGCCGGGGCTGATATGGTTGCACCTTCAGATATGATGGATGGCAGGGTTAAGAGAATAAGAAATGAGCTGGATGAAATGGGCTTTATAAATACGGGGATTATGGCCTATTCGGCAAAATATCATTCATTTTTTTATGGCCCTTTTCGTAATGCAGCTGATTCTGCCCCCAAAAGTGGTGATAGGAGCACCTATCAGATGGATACCGGTAATAGTGATGAGGCTTTAAGAGAAATTGAACTGGATATTGAAGAAGGGGCAGATATAGTAATGATAAAACCGGCCCTTTCCTATCTGGATATTATTAACAGGGTTAATTCCAGTTATCAAATACCACTGGCAGCCTATAATGTCAGCGGGGAATATTCCATGGTAAAAGCTGCTGCTGACAGGGGATGGATTAACGAAAAGGAAGTTGCTCTGGAAATCTTGACTTCTATCAAGAGGGCGGGTGCAGATATTATTATTAGTTATTGGGCAAAAGACATACCTGATTGGCTGTAATTTATAATCTTTGAAGGGGGAACTATAAAAATGGATAAACAAACTACAGATTTTGATAGGGCCAAAAAAGTAATCCCGGGAGGTGTCAATAGTCCTGCCCGCGCTTTTTCAGCGGTGGAAATGGAACCTATTTTTATAGAAAGAGGAGAGGGCCCCTTTTTATATGATGTAGATGGTAATAAATATCTGGATTATGTTAATTCCTGGGGACCGATGATACTCGGTTATAATCCTGCGGGGATTGTGGCCAAACTTAAAGAACAACTTGATAGGGGAAGCAGTTTTGGTGCTCCCACCATAATAGAGACGGAAATGGCTGAATTAATGTGTGAAATGGTTGATTCACTGGAAAAAGTGAGGATGGTGAATTCAGGTACAGAGGCCACCATGAGTGCCATCAGGCTGGCCCGGGGGTGTACTGGTCGAGATAAAGTGGTAAAATTGGAAGGATGCTATCACGGTCATGGTGATAGTCTGCTGGTCGAAGCAGGTTCTGGAGTGGCTACCCTTGGCATTAAGGGCAGTCCTGGAGTGCCGGAGAGTATTGCCAGGGAAACAATAGTTATACCTTATAATGATCAGGAGGCTGTAAAAAAAGTTTTTTCTGAATATGCTAAAGAGATTGCCTGTGTTATTTTGGAGCCTGTTACCGGTAATATGGGAGTCATTGAGCCGACAGAAGGATATCTTGAATTATTAAAAAAGATCACAGATGATAATGGATCACTTCTAATTTTTGATGAGGTGATGACAGGTTTTCGTCTGGCCCCGGGTGGAGCTCAGGAATTGTATAATATTGTCCCCGATCTTTCTACTTTCGGTAAAATAATTGGGGGAGGTATGCCGGTTGGTGCTTTTGGTGGTAAAGCCGAGATAATGAATCATGTAGCCCCGACAGGACCCGTTTATCAAGCCGGGACGTTATCCGGGAACCCTCTGGCCATGAGAGCCGGCTATGAAATATTGAAAAGGCTTAAGGATAATAATGTTTATGATCAACTTGAGAAAAAAGGAAAAATCATTGAAAAAGGCTTTAATGAAAATATCGCCAGACTTGAATTTCCTGCTACAATTTCCCGGGTGGGTTCCATGTTTACCCTGTTTTTTAATGATAATAAGGTTACGAATTATAAAGAGGCCCAAAATTGTAATACAAAAGTTTTTGCGGCTTATTTTAAAGAAATGATAGAACAGGGAATATATTTGCCTCCATCACAGTTTGAGGCTAACTTTATCTCAACTGCCTTAAAAGAAAAACATCTACAGCAAACCATTGAAGCTAATTATAATACTTTAAAAACACTGAAGGAGAAATTATAATGGAGAAGGCTGTCATTATACTGACTCATGGGAGTAGAAACGATAAAAGTAATAAACAGTTTAAAAAATTAATAACAAAGATAAAAAATGATTTGTCTTCAGAAACCAAAGGAGCCTTTCTTGAGATCGCAGAACCTCAATTTGAAGATGTTGTAGAAAAACTGCTAAAAAAGGATATAAAGGATATTACAATATTGCCTCTTTTTTTCTTCGCTGGCTATCATGTTCAAGAGGATATTCCAAATAGAATAGTAGGTTTAAAAGAAAAATATCCCGATTTGTTTTTTACCCTGCTGGAACCGGTGGGGTTAAATGAAAAATTTTCTCAATTTGTTAAAGAAAAACTTAATTCTGTGTGACCATAAGCAATTGCTTATTTCTTCGATTAATAACCTTTATTTTACATAATAGACTGTTTAGTAGTAAAATAAACTTGGATCAATTGAGATAAATTTCACATTTAAATCAGCTAAAATTAGGAGGGATGATATGAGTTTTAAATTAGGTTATGAAAAAATGGATCAAATTCTCGCAGAACTTAAAAATGATTTTAAAGTATTTGCACCGGTGCGCCTGGAGGGGCAGGGGCGTTATTCAGATACTGACGTTATTCGCTATGAAGAGATTGATTCCATGTCTGAAATAGTTTATGATGAAAAATCAGATTTTTCCCCAAAAGAGGTGATACATCCTATCACCCAGACCCTATTTTATTTTACAGAACATCAATTTAGAGAAAGTGAAATTTATGACAAAGAATTGTTAATTGTGGCACGTCCGTGTGATATTAATGGTTTTGAAAGACTGGACAAAATATTTCTGGAAAATGGAGATTTTGAAGATAAATATTATAAGAGAATGAGAGACAGGGTAAACTTTGCTTTGATGGAATGTAAAGAAGGGGGCTGGGATAGCTGTTTTTGCGTTTCAATGGGAAGTAATGAAACTGATAATTATAGTTTAGCTTTCAGATTTGAAGATAGTAACCTGGCAGTGGAAGTAAAGGATAATAAGTTTGCTGGATTTTTTGCAGATGAAGAAAGTGCAGAATTTAGTCCTCGATTTGTTACTGAAAATAAAATTGATGTAAATATACCGGAAATAGACAGTGAAGAAATACTGCAGAAAGTATATGATCTGGACATGTGGGAAGAGTATAATGACCGTTGTGAAAGTTGTGGAGCCTGTACTGCTTCCTGTGTTACCTGCAGTTGTTTTACTACCAGAGATGTGATTTATACTGAAAATGGAAAGGCCGGGGAAAGAAGAAGAAACTGGGCCAGCTGTTTACATGAAGATTTTACAGAAATGGCTGGAGGCCATAGTTTCCGGGAAACTCCTGCTGAGAGAATGAGGTTTAGAACCCTGCATAAGGTATATGATTATAAAGAAAGATTTGGAGAAAATCATATGTGTGTTGGTTGTGGACGTTGTACTGACAGCTGTAATGAGTTAATTTCCTTTTCCAGTACAATAAATAAGTTGAGTGAAGCAGTACAGGAAATCAAAGTTTAGATAGGAGGGATAAATATGTGTCAAAGTAAAAAGAAAGAAAATGAATTGAGGCCTGAACCTTACGAAATATTAAGTATTACTCCCCAGACAGATAAAGAATATACTTTTAAAATAAAGTGTGATAAAAAAACAAGGCCGGGCCAGTTTTTTCAAATCTCACTCCCCAAAATTGGTGAAGCTCCCATCTCCGTGAGCGGTATAGGTAATGACTGGCTTGAGTTTACTATAAGAAAAGTTGGGAAGCTGACAAATGAAACCTTTGGTCTTGCAGCCGGAGATGAATTGTTCCTGCGTGGGCCCTATGGAAATCATTTTCCACTACAGAAGTTTAAAGGTAGTGATGTAGTGGTAGTGGCTGGTGGTACCGGTGTATGTGCTGTAAATAGTCTGCTTCAGCATTTTTATAAAAATTATTCTGAAGTAGGAGATGTATATTTTTTAACAGGTTTTAGAGATCAGCACTCCATTTTATATGAAGAAGAATTGAAAAAATATAAGGAGAAATTCACTGATACAGCATATACCCTGGACAATGAAAATATTGAAGGCTTTGAAACTGGTTTTGTCACCGAATGTATAGAAATGGTCCCTTTTGCTGATCTGGATGACTATCACGTAGTTATAGTAGGACCACCTCCTATGATGGAGGCGGCTTTTAATAACTGTTCAGCACAAAATGTAAAAGAGGAAAATATCTGGGTTTCTCTGGAAAGAAAGATGTCCTGTGGAATTGGAAAATGCGGTCACTGCAAGATTGGAGATAAATATGTCTGTGTTGATGGACCTGTCTTTAATTATACTGAAGTAAAAAATCTGATTGATTAAGGGGGTAAATTATATGAGCTGTGATCTGGATATAAATGTTGGTGAAATGACCTCGAATTGCTTCCGTCAGTCCAAGGTTGATGGAGAATGTATGTTACAGATGAGGGTACCGGGAGCAGTAATAGATGCAGATTATCTGGAATATGCCCGTCATATTGCCAAAAAATGGGGTAATGGAGATTTTCACATAGGTACAAGACAGACCCTTTCCATTCCAGGAATAAGTTATGATGATGTAGATGAGGTAAATGAATATCTAAAAGGTTATATAGAAGGTGTAGAAGTTGAAATGTGTGGTGTTGACATGGAAGTTGATGATAATGGTTTTCCCAATTTAGGTGCCCGTAATATAATGGCCTGTATTGGTAATACCCATTGCATCAAAGCCAATGTTAATACAACAGAACTGGCCAGAAAACTGGAACGGAGGATTTTTCCCAGTCCCTATCATATAAAAATTGGGATATCAGGTTGTCCTAATGATTGTGGTAAAGGTCATTTTAATGACTTTGGGATTATAGGACTGGTAGATCCTGAATATAAATATGAGCGCTGTATAGGGTGTGAAAAATGTGTTGAGGCCTGTGAAAGTCATGCTACCGGAGTTCTGGAATTAAATGAAGATGGTAAAATTGAAAAAGATGATTGCTGCTGTGTTGGTTGTGGAGAATGTGTGGTAGCCTGCCCAACAGGTGCCTGGGAACGCAATCCGACTGATTATTATAGAGTAACAATAGGTGGAAGAGCCGGAAAACAGTATCCACGACTGGGTAAAATGTTCCTGGACTGGGTAACTGAAGATGTAGTTCTGGGAATTATAGATAACTGGGAAGAATTCTCAGCAGAAGTTCTAAACTATAAGCCTATCTACCTTCATGGAGGTCATTTAATTGATATGGCAGGATTTTATAACTTTAAAGAAAAAATCCTTAAAGGGGTTGAGCTTAATCCCAAAGCAGAAGTGGCAGAACATATTTACTGGGATGAAACAGAATATAGAGCAAATATTCATGTTCAGTCATATTTTGATGATATTGATAGACATCCCCATTGTGATACAAATGGTTAGAAAATGTTTTTATATAGTTAATTTTGCAGGAGAAAGCTGCAAATAATTTGTTTTGAACAGGTAGATATGGTGAGAGTCAGCTGGATTCTCACCTATACTACCTTTTCTTTCAACTAAGATTGTGAAAAAAATATTTTTTGAAAATCTGATTAGTAACATTTTAAAAGTCCAGAAAAGGGGGTAATAATTATGAAGGAGTGGATGCCGGTTTTTCTGGGGATTATTATTTTATTAATCATACTGGCTGGAGTTAATATTCCCTGGTAAAAAGTGGATAATTTTTTAAAACCTAAAATAACAGGAGGCATAAAGAAGATGAAAAAAACATCCCGTCTAATTCCCGGTATTCTGTTTTTATTTTTTATCGGTATTATTTCAAAATATATTGGGGGATATATCCCTCATATCAGTTATTTGATTATCGCCATAGCCCTGGGTATTGTCAGTGCCAATTTTTTCAATTTGCCGGCAATGATTGAAGATGGTATAGTTAACACTCATAAATTATGGTTAAAAACAGGTATAGTTATTCTGGGGGCAAGAGTAATTTTAAAGGATTTAATTGAAGTGGGGCCCACTCTTTTGATGATGATTATGGTTTTTATATTTTTTTCATTAATTTGTGTGGAATTTTTATCCTCAAAATTTGGACTGGAAAACAGGCTGGGAAGCTGTCTGGCTTCCGGAACTTCTGTCTGTGGAGTATCAGCGGTAATTGCCACCGGAGGAGCCATACAGGCCAAAAAAAATCACATAGCTTATGGTATAGCCACTGTGCTGCTATTTGATATTATAACTGTATTTTCTTATCCTCTTATAGGACAAGTTTTTGCAATACCGGCTGAAGTCTTTGGGCCCTGGGCCGGTATCAGTATGTTTAGTACGGGGACAACGGTCGCTGCTGGTTTTGCTCACTCAGCACAGGCCGGACAGCTGGCAACTATGGCTAAAATGGGAAGAAATGTATTTATAGGTATCTGGGCCCTGATTTATAGTCTTTATTATGTTAAAAAGGGACTTAATGACACCATGGTAGAAAATAAAGCAGCTTATTTGTGGGAGAAGTTTCCAAAGATTATAATTGGATTTGCGGCAATGCTGATTATTGCTAATAGTGGAATTCTTGATGAGTCTCAGATTGCCTCTATGAAAAATGCATATAACTGGCTATTTATGATGGCTTTTGTGGGGTTAGGATATACCATTGACTTTGATAAATTAAAGAAAACAGGTATTAAACCGTTTTTAACTGTATTAATTAGTTTTGTGTTGATCAGTATAATTTGTCTGGTTAGTTCATATATGTTATTTGCTTAGATTTAATAAAAATTTTATATTGAGAAGGAATATCTTTATCTTAAAAATCCCGGTAAAATAGCCGGGATTTTTGCTATTTAGTAGTAATTTTTAATTAATATAATTTAATTTGTTGAAAAATAAAGGCAAATAGAATGTTATAGCGAATAATAATAAAAATCGTCATATTTATAATTATACTTGTTTTTATAAGCTGGGGTGTTATTATTGAAAAAAATTGCTATTTTTGCTTTATACCTAATATTCATATTAACTTTGTTTTCTGCCTGTTCATTTAATTCACAGGATTTAATTATAAGTAATTATCCTGATAAAATTACTTCTGGTGAAAGTTTTGAGGTTAAAGGGGAGTATTTAACGGAAAACCCGGGAGAGCACAAAGACCTTGACATATTACTGGATATAAAAAGTGTGGAAAATGATCAGTCTATTTTGCAAGACAAGAAAGACCTATCCGGGGATAAAAGCCAGCAATTTACCTTTGATCTAAAATTGGATGAGATTGATAGTGCTGTATATTTTGAATTGAAACTGGTTGCTGATGGGGAATATATATCTTCAATTGATACCAGAGATAATGCCAGTTTTCGTGCTGAGTGGAAAGACAATATAGTAACAACTTATTTTGATGGAGCAGGGGAGGAAAACAGCTGGAGTGAACCTCTGGATGAGGGTAATCAGTTTTATTTTGCTTTACCATATCGTGATTTTGCCTTTGAAGTAAAAGATCTTGATCAGGAAGATGTGGAAAATGTGGAAGAAGACTATTATGGAATCAAGGATGTTAAAAACCGCTGGATAGAAATAAAATATGAAGGCACTTCTGTATATGCACAGTGGCGGGATGTGGGTCCCTGGAACATATATGATCCCCACTATGTTTTTGAAGATAACAGGCCATATGCTGAAATGGGAATTGATATGGGCTGGCAGGGACATTATCGGGAGACAAATCATGCTGGTCTTGATGTATCCCCTGAAGTTATGAAATATTTAATTGACCAGGATTATGATAGTGATGAAAAACCAAAGGAAGGTAAAATTAAGACAAGCTGGCGTTTTGTAGATGAAGACGAAGTTCCTGAAGGACCCTGGAAGAAAGAGGTTAGTACTGAAAAGGCTGATTCAGAAGTAATGAATTTAGAAACTGAAACTTTAAGAAATACAGATTAAAATAATATATTTATGCAGGTTTATCGGAATTTTTATTGAATTTTTATAAAATATAAGATTATAAGTAAAGGAGTGATTAAATAAATGAGAAAAAATATTAAGATTAAAGATTATTATAGTCCACTAATTGTAATCTTAATAATTCTTAGCTTTTATATAGCCAGTTATTTTGTTGATATTAAAAATGTGTTTGGGATTAGAGATTGGATGGTACACCATGAAGATTTTACTGTTCCTTTTCTCTGGAATTACCTGTTTTCTGAAGGTGCGGTAGTGGGGATAATGAGATGGACTCTAATCGGTGTATTTACTATTACTTCTGCTTATAATGCAGGTATGCTTCGCATTAAGAAAATGAAAAAGGAACATCTTTTTTGGCTGCTTTTTTCTATACTGGGAATTTTGATGATCATGGAAGATGCAGGTAGAATAAGACATTTTTTAACTACCAGATTTGTCCTTGTTTTCTGGGATAAAAAGACTTATCAGATTATAACTGAAATAATCTATTTTTCATTAATGGCTTCTATAGCTGTGATTGCTCTCTTAAAATATGGGAAATATATCTTCAAACACAAAAGAACTGCTATTTTCCTTTTTATTGGTTGTGCTTTATATGGTATTGCGGCCTTTATGAACGCAACAAGAGATATAATGTACTGGTTTCAAACAGCAGGTGATATAATTTATCACTTTACAGTGGATCTGGGGGGGCGTGAATTAGAGCAGGTTTATGAGCAAACTAATGAATATTTAGTGCAACATGGTTATATGACTATAAGTTATCGTTTTATGGACTCTGTGATAGAAGATACTATTGAAGTTATAGGTGCTAGTTTT
>CAZSTU010000047.1:0-13622 GCA_964609745.1 uncultured Halanaerobiaceae bacterium | reverse complement strand
TGATTGCGGTTCTCCCAGAGTTATAAATGATATAGAAAATTTAATAAAAAATAATGAAATGAGAGAATTGAGTGGAGGAGGTATACTTTATAAGGATGAACTAGTTATTATTCCAGGGATGGAAGTAGAAAGCAGAGAAAAAAACGGGGGACAGGCTCATTATTTAATATATTTTCCTACTCTTAAACAAATAAAAAATTTTAGTCAGATTATGGAACAGTATATCAGTAATATTAATTTAAGTTCTCAGGCAAGCGGACTTACAGGGAAAGAAATTTTAAAAATTGCAGTATATGAAGGAGGTATTTTAATACCTGCACATGCTTTTACTCCACATAAGAGTTTTTATGGCAATTGTTTTAAAACATATAGAGAGGTATTTAGTAAAGAAGAATGGGAAAAGATTCCTGCTATTGAACTGGGGTTAAGTGCTGACAGTAATCTGGCTGATTATTTGAGTGAACTGGAGCATAAAACTTTTCTTAGCAATTCAGATGCTCATTCATTTCCCAAAATTGCTAGAGAATATAATATTTTTAAAATGAAGAAATTAAACTTTGAAGAATTTAAAATGGTTTTAAACAGACAAAATGGAAGAAAAGTAATACATAATTATGGTCTTGATCCCAGGCTGGGGAAGTATCATCGCTCTTATTGTCCAGACTGTGAGAAAAGTTTTGCTCAAGAAGAAAAAATATTAAAATGTCCAGATTGTGGAAATGATAAAATTATTGTAGGTGTAAAGGATAGAGTGCTGGACATTAAAGATAGGATAAAAAGTAATTCTCCTTTACATCGCCCCAAGTATACTTATCAGGTTCCACTTCTTGATTTGCCGGGTATAGGAAAATCCCGTCTTAATAAGCTTTTAAATGAATTTTCAAATGAAATGAATATATTACACAATATAAGTAAAGCGGCACTGAGTAAAGTTATAGGTTCAAGATTGGCAGAATTGATAATCAAGGCCAGGAAAGGTGAATTACAAATAGAGTCTGGTGGAGGAGGAAATTATGGACAGGTTGAGAACTAATATTTTAAATATATCTGCCAATGCTTCCGGGGCAGCTTCTGCTGCCAGAATGAAAAATATTGTAATGGTTGTTGATGTAATAGATATGTCAACAACTGCAGAAACTGTCCTGCAAGGTGGGGCTGATGTTGTATATGGGGCTTCACCGGATAATATGTCACCACCGGTCAAAATTAATCCTCAAAAAATTGGATATTTAGCCGGTGTTGAAGCTTATAAAAATCAAAAAAAAATTATACTGGTGGCAGAACCCAGGACTGGAAAGACAGGGTGGTCAGGTTTAAATGCTGTAAAAAAAGGTATAAAAAGCGCAGGCGGCAAAATAGAAAAGATAATTCCAAATCTAGGTCAGGAAGTACAAAAGCTGGCCTGTTTTAAAGGTAAAATAGTCATTGTTGTTAGTTCAGCTGGAGGGGTGGTCTTTGATGCTGCTTTTAATGGCGGATCTCCTGCAGTGATTACTGGAACCATTGCTTCCTGCGGAAAATTAAAAGGGAATGCTCCGGCCCAAAAAGGTGTGAATAGAGCAATTAGACTGGCCGGGAAATATAATACCGGGGTAAGTATTATTGCAGCCAGTTCCAGGGCTATAGAGGATGTTCTGGCAGCTGAATTTATTGCAAATTTAATTATTAAAACTGGTTTTTTAAATATCAATAACTAAACTAATTATGAGTATATCATCTTTCCCCCTGAATAATATATAATGGGGGCGTATATAATGAAGAGATTTTATAACTTTTATTTTAAACAGGAATTACCTATTTTTGTTTTTATTATAACAGTTTTTGTGCTAGGAATTATATTTGGGTCATTTGGCATTAAAACCATTGATTATGGTTTGAGAGGAGATCTTTTTGAATATTTTAATGCTTTTACCGGCGAATTTTTGGAGCTGGAATATGAAACAACTGACCTAATAAAACAGAGCATAAAATTTAATTTAATTAGTATAGGGCTATTCTGGATTTTTGCTTTACCAGTATTTACTTTACCATTGATTCCTTTTCTAATATTTTTAAGAGGTTTTGTACTCGGTTTTACTTCTGCATTTTTATTAAATCAATTTTATCTTAAGGGAATATTAATAGTGTTTTTTTTAATTTTTCCTCAAAATATATTTTTTATTCCAGCTCATATTTTTTCTGCTGTAAGTGGTATTTGTCTTGGTAGACAGATTTTTCATTATTATCGTGGTTACAAAAGACTGGTATGGATTGCTATAAAAAAATCCTTTAACTATTTCTTTATTTGTACAGTTTTAAGTTTACTGGGGATTTTAATAGAAGCTTATTTGAGTCCAGTATTAATGAGATTACTATTTAAAGTAATAAATATAAATTAAAAATATTAAGTTGATATTTAAAGAACTTAATAAATTACTTGACAAATTTAATTTTTTGCTATATAATTTTATAAAGGACGTTTTTATGGAAAGGAGGATATATAATGGCACATGATCTAATAGGTAAATGCCCTGTTTGTGGTGAAAACCTGCGAATAACCAGGTTGAAATGCCATCACTGTCATACAGAAATCAAAGGTGATTTTGAACTTGATAAGTTTTTAAGATTAAAAAAAGAACAACTTGAATTTGTAGAGGTTTTTATAAAATCTCGTGGTAATATAAAGGAAGTAGAGAGAGAGATGGGCATATCTTATCCAACTGTTCGTAATAAACTGGATGAAGTCATAGAATCCTTAGGGTATAATGCTGAAGATAGTCCTGATGATACTACTGCAGAAAAGAGAAAGGATATACTGGACTCTCTTGAAAAAGGAGAAATTGATTCACAGGAAGCAGTAGATTTATTAAAGAAAATTTAAGGAGGAGAGATAATGAGTGATGAAAGATTAAGAATTTTGAAGATGGTAGAAGAAGGCAAGATCGATGTAGGTGAAGCCAATAAATTACTGGAAACACTGGATAGTTCCAATAATAAAAATTCTAATAAAAAAACAAAAGGTAGATTTGTGAAGATATTTGTTGAAGAAAACGGAGAAGAAAAAGTTGATATTTCAATTCCACTGGTACTTGCCCGGTCCTTTATGAAATTTATCCCCAATAAAGCCAAAAAAAGTTTAAATGATAAGGATATAGACATAGACAATGTTATTGAAAAGCTTGAAAATGACATGGAAGATGGTACATTGGTTAATATAAAAGATGGGGAAGATAAAGTAATTATAAAGATTGAATAAATAATCTTCAAGATAGTTGATTGTTATATAAAGCTTTTATAGATTTTGGAGGGGCAAAATGGTTTTTGCTATTGATATATTCGATAAATTGTATTTGAAGAAATTGTATTTAAGACTGTATTTAAGGTTGAATAAAAAAGCAAAACTAAGGGGTTGTTATTCTTCTGAGAATCAGGGTTGATAATTATTAGTTTACTTCGAATTCGACCCTGATTACTTTTCCTATAATTTTTACTTTTTCCGGTTCATAGATCAATGGTTCATAATCAGGATTATCAGGTTCTAATATAATTTTACCTTTTTTATAAAAATATCTTCTTAAAATTGTATTCCCGTCAACAAGGGCTACAATTATTTCACCGTTATTGACAGATGACTTTAATTTGATTAAAGCCATATCATTGGGTAAAATACGACTGCCTGTCATGGATTTATTTTTAACCAGATAATAAAAATAATTGTTCTTATTCATTCTAATTCTATCGTATGGCTGATAGCAAATAATATTTTCTTCAGAAATAATTGGTTCTTCTTTGATATTGTTCAGTACAGGTAATTGTCCCTGTTTTATGGTATTTTTGTTATTTCTAGAGTTTTCCTTGTCAGTTAGTAGATAATCAACCGTTACATTATAAAAGTCAGCAATCATTTTTAATTTATCCACAGGAGGTACACGTTCACTTCTTTCATACATAGCCAGAATGGAAAAAGAAAGATTGAGCTTATCGCCCAATTCTCTTAGAGTAAGGTTATTTTCCTTTCTTAATTTCCGCAGTTTACTCCCCAGTTTTTCCATTGTTTCACCCCAAAATTGTACTGTTGGTTTATTATAACACAATTTAGATAATTTTCTGTGTGCAAATAGTGCAATAATAAGCAAAACAAAGAAAAGTAGAGATTAAGTCTATTATATTGAAATAATATCCAGAAAAGTAAGAATATAATATTTGTTAAAATTGCACAAATAGTATACAATTTAGTCAAAAAGGGGGAAAGATAATGGAAAATAGAGTAAGAGAATTAAGAATTAGAAAAAATATTTCTGCTAAAAAACTGGCTAATAATGCGGGTGTTTCTTTGAGTATGATCTATCAGATTGAGAGGGAAGAGAAAATTCCCTCACTTAAAGTTGCCCAAAAAATTTCAGATACTCTTGAAGAAAATACAGATAATGTGTTCATCTGTCAAAAGAAAGAAGATAATAATGTGTAAGAACAATAATATATTAATATCGAAAAAATTAAAAATTATTGAAAAATTAAGAAGAGAACTTATACTGGAAGTAGAGAAAGAGGGATTTAACACAAATAAAGTTTTATCATTAAGTCAAAAATTGGACAAAAAGCTAAATTTAATTTATGAGAAAAAGAAATTTTAAAAATATCACTTATTTATTGATATACATATTAATTAAACCATAATAAAAAAAGGATTTTTAGTTTTGATATTGAATTTAATAATTAAGTTGTAAGATGTCTAACATCCAGTTAAAAATATTAGCTGTATAATTGTAATATGGAGGGATATAGTTATGACAGATATTAAAAGAGTAATTCTAATTATTCTGGATAGTGTCGGGATTGGTGCCATGCCGGATGCTGCAGAATATGATGACAGCGGGGCAAATACTCTGGGTAATATTGCCAGAGAACTGGGAGGTTTAAATTTACCGAATTTAGAAAAATTGGGTCTGGGAAAAATAGAAGAGATTAAAGGGATTGATTCTAATCTAGAGGTAGTAGGTAGTTATGGTAAAATGGCAGAATCTTCGGTAGGTAAAGATACAACCACTGGACACTGGGAACTTGCAGGTATTATTTCTGAACATCCCTTTCCTACTTATCCTGATGGCTTTCCTCCGGAGGTTATAAAACCTTTAGAAAAAACTATTGGAAGGAAGGTTCTTGGGAACAAACCGGCTTCAGGTACAGTTATTATAGAAGAGCTTGGAAGAGAACATATAGATACAGGCCGGCCAATTGTTTATACTTCTGCTGACAGTGTGTTTCAGATTGCAGCTCATGAAGAAGTAATACCTGTAGAAAAATTATACGAGATATGTGAAAAAGCAAGAAATATATTAACCGGGAAGCATGGAGTGGGCAGGGTTATTGCCCGTCCTTTTATTGGTGAACCGGGTAATTTTACCAGGACCGAGAGGAGAAAGGATTATTCTCTAAACCCCCCTGAACCGACTATGCTTGATAAAATAAAGGAATCTGGTTTATCTGTTAATGCAGTGGGAAAAATTGATGATATATTTGCTAATAAAGGTATTACAGAGTCCAATCACACTATAGATAATATGGAAGGTATAGATGCTACTCTCGATTTTATGAAAAAGGAAGATGAGGGTCTTATATTCACCAATCTTGTAGAATATGATATGATATATGGTCATAGACGTAATGTTGAAGGTTATGCGAATGCATTGAAAGATTTTGATAAAAGATTACCGGAAATAATGGAAAAGATGAAATCAGATGATATACTGTTTATTACTGCTGATCATGGATGTGATCCAACATATAAGGGAACAGATCATACCCGGGAATATGTACCACTTTTAGTATATGGTAAAAAAATTGCAAAAGGTATTGATCTGGGTACACGGGAGACATTTGCTGATCTTGCTGCTACTATTACAGATCTACTGAGTGTTGGAATAGTTTCAAATGGGAAAAGCTTTAAAAAAAGATTGGTAAAATAAGGAGGTTTTAATGTGTTAAAGAAGGCACAGAATGCTGCTGATTATATTCAGAAAAAAATAGATATTAAGCCAGATATAGGGTTGATACTTGGTTCAGGACTGGGGATAATGGCTGAAGAGATTAAAGATGCCAGGACTTTTAAATATAAAGAAATACCTGAGTTTCCGGTATCTACTGTAGAAGGCCATGCAGGCAGATTAATTTTTGGGAAACTTGAAGGCAATACTGTAGCAGCCATGCAGGGGCGTTTTCATTATTATGAAGGTTATGATATGAGTGAATTAACTCTTCCTGTTAGAGTATTAAAATTATTAGGTATTAAAAAATTAATGGTAACAAACGCAGCCGGAGGAATTAATTTTAATTACAAACCAGGAAATTTCATGATAATTACAGACCATATAAATTTAATGGGGGAGAATCCGCTTAGGGGCAAAAATTATAAAGAATTTGGTCCTCGTTTTCCTGATATGTCTGAACCATATAATAAAGATTTGATTGATTTGGCAGAAAAAGTTGCTGTAAAAAATCTTGTAACTTCTCATAAAGGAATATATGTCGGTATGATAGGTTCCAGTTTTGAAACCCCGGCTGAGATAAGATTTTTAAGAACTATAGGTGGTGATGCAGTGGGAATGTCAACAGTGCCCGAGGTGATAGTGGCAAATCATATGGGTATTGATGTACTGGGCATATCCTGTATAACAAACATGGCTGCAGGTATTTTACCTCAACCTTTAACACATAAAGAAGTAATAGAAATTACTGAAAAAGTAAAACCTGAGTTTATAAAACTAGTTAGAGGTATTCTACAGGAGTTATAACAGGAGGTTTTTATATGAACACTTATGATATTATTTATAAAAAAAGAGAAGGTGAAGAACTTTCAGCAGAAGAAATTGAATATTTAATTAGTGGTTATACTGAAGGCGATGTGCCTGATTATCAGATGTCTGCCTGGGCTATGGCTGTATTTTTTCAGGGTATGAGTGCCCGGGAAACAGCCTATTTGACTACAGCTATGGTTGATTCAGGTGAGACCGTTGATCTTTCACCTATCAATGGTATTAAGATAGATAAACACAGTACAGGAGGAGTTGGAGATACTACCACTCTGGTTTTGGCTCCCCTGGTTTCGGCCAGTGGTATACCGATTGCCAAAATGTCAGGGCGGGGTCTGGGGCATACAGGTGGAACTATTGATAAACTGGAATCCATTCCAGGCATAAAAGTTGATTTGAGCCGTGATGAATTTATCAATACAGTAAATGAAATAGGCCTTTCGGTAATAGGTCAAACAGCTAATTTGACCCCTGCTGACAAGAAACTTTATTCTTTAAGAGATGTTACAGCAACTGTTGATTCTATTCCATTGATAGCCAGCAGTATTATGAGTAAGAAAATTGCCGGTGGGGCTGATGGTATAATACTTGATGTAAAAACCGGTAGTGGAGCATTTATGCAAAAACTGGAAAGATCCCGTAAACTGGCCAGGAGAATGGTAGATATAGGGAAAGAAGTAGGGAAAAAAACTAGAGCTGTAATAACCAATATGGATCAACCACTGGGTAATATGATAGGAAATGCTCTGGAAGTAAAAGAAGCTATTTCAGTACTTCGAGGAGAAGGTCCAGAAGATCTGCGCAAATTATGTTTAACTCTGGGAGCAAATATGCTTGAACTGGCAGAAAAAGAAAATGATTTTAATAAAGCTTATGCCAGACTGCAAAAAGTAATTGATAAGGGTCAGGCTCTTGAGCAGTTTAAAAGATTCATAGAGGGCCAGGGTGGAGATTTTTCAGTAATTGAAGAAGAAGAATTGTTACCCACAGCAGAATATCAGATAGAAGTTGAGTCACCAAAGGAAGGATATGTGGAAAAAATAAATGCAAGGGAAATAGGTCTTAGTTCGGTAATGATGGGTGCAGGCAGGCAAACCAAGGAAGATGATATAGATCTGGCAGTTGGTATTGAATTGAATAAAAAAGTTGGAGATAAAGTTAAAAGTGGCGAATCTCTGGCAGTATTACATTTAAACCAGAAAAAGGATCTTCCGCAAATAAAAGAAAGGGTTTTGCATGCCTATAATATTAGTGATGAAGAAATAGATAAACCAGCAATAATTTATGAAATAATACAGGATTAACTTTTCATAATAACCCCCTTTCAGTAATAAATATTACTGGAAGGGGGAATTTTTATGTTTAAAAAATTAGCTTTTTTTTGTCTGATTTTTTTTATTTTATTTACAATTACACCTGTCATAAATGGAGCTGAGTTTGATTTGTCAGCTAAATCTGCTTTATTGATGGAGGTTAAAAGTGGTGAGGTAATTTTTGAAAAAAATCCAGAACTGAAATTACCACCTGCCAGTATGACAAAGATAATGACAATGCTTCTGGTCATGGAAGCTATTGAAGATAATACAGTAAGTCTTACAGATAAGATTATTATAAGTGAAAGAGCTGCAAGCATGGGGGGATCACAGGTTTATCTTGAAGCGGGAGAGGAAATGAATCTGGAGGAATTAATGAAAGCAGTAGCTATATCTTCAGCAAATGATGCTTCAGTAGCAGTGGCAGAATATGTATATGGAACTGAAGATAGATTTGTGCAGAAAATGAATGAAAGAGCTAAAGAGCTGGGCTTAAAAAATACTTATTATTATAATACAAATGGTCTGCCATCTTCAGATGCAGAGATCGAAGGGAATTATACAACTGTATATGACCTGGCCAGACTAACCAGAGAAATTTACAAATACGAAAAGATTTTTAAATGGGCCTCAATCTGGATTGATTCGCTCAGACGGGGAGAATTTGTTCTTAATAATACTAATAGACTGGTGAAACACTTTCAGGGGGCAAATGGTCTTAAAACCGGTCATACAGATGAGGCAGGATTTTGTATTACAGCTACTGCCCGGAGAGGTGACCTTGATTTTATAGCAGTTATTATGGGTGCGGAAAGTTCTGATAAAAGATTTACTGAAGCAGCTAAACTTCTAAATTATGGCTTTAATTTATTTGAAAGCCGGGAGATTGCCATAAAGGGTGAAAAAATAACGGCTATTGATATTATAAATGCTAAGCCTGCCAGGGTAGACCTAATTGCAGATTCAAAACTTGTTATTCCCATGAAAAAAGGAGAAAAAACTACTATTAAACAAAAAGTCTATTTAGAAGACAATATAAAGGCTCCCCTTGAAGCAGGAGAAAGAGTAGGTGAGTTGAGAATATATAAAGAAAATTTATTACTGGCTAAAACAGATCTTCTCCTTGCAGAGAAAGTTGATAAAATAATATTTTATAAATTATGGTATAGAAAATTAAAACTATTAATTATGGGAATTTTTAAAAATATTTTTTAAAAATATATTTAAAATTAAAGGAGATTTTTTCTTAATAAAGAAATAAATAATTACAATGATAGAAATATTTACAAAGGAGGAGAGGGTATGAAAATAAGTTGTGACCTCAGGGGAGATTGTCTTGTGATTCGGTTAAAAGGTGAATTAGATATGAATGGAAGTAGAATGTTTAAAGATAAAGTATTGCCTTTACAGTATGATAACGATATAAAAATAATGCTTTTTAATTTGACACATGTTAATTTTATCGATAGTACAGGATTGGGTACTGTTTTAGGGCGGTACCGGGAACTCAAAAAAAATAATGGTAGAGTTGTACTGGTAGGATTAAAACCTCAAATAAAACGTGTATTTTCTCTGGCAGGTATATTACAGATAATGGAAGAATATGAAACAGAGGAAGAGGCAATGTACTATCTGGCACAAGAGGGGGTTTATAATCTTGTATAATAAAGCATTTTTGAGTATAAGTAGTGATAGTAAAAATGTAGGTCTGGCACGACTTGCAGCTGCAACTTTTGCCTCTAATCTGGAATTTACATTAAGTGAACTTGAGGAAATAAAAGTTGCAGTTTCGGAAGCTGTGACAAATTGTATTATACATGGTTACCCCGAGAATAATGGAAAAATAGATATTGAAATGATTATCAAAGATCATAAATTAATTATTATTATAAAGGACTATGGTATTGGAATTGAAGACATTGAAGCTGTTTTACAACCATCATATTCCACTAAAAAAGAACACATGGGGCTAGGGTTGGCATTTATTGATTCTTTTATGGATGATTTTAGTTTAACCTCTAAAGAAGAGAGTGGTACAAAAATAAAAATGACAAAAGTTCCAGAGTCAAAACAAAAAGTGGTAAAATAAGGGGGAGAAGATATGGATTATGATATTATTGATCTCCCCCGGGTGAAGCTATTAAATGAGGATGAAACACGCAAATATATAAAAAAGGCACAAAAGGGGGACGAAGAAGCCCTGGAAAAGTTGGTCAAGCATAATTTGCGTTTAGTACTAAAAGTTACATATCGTTTTAAAAACTCAGAATATAATTTACAAGATTTGTTTCAAATTGGTGTAATTGGCTTAATAAAGGCAATAAAAGACTTTGATCTGGAGAGAAAAGTTAAATTATCAACTTATGCGGTTACTAAAATACTGGGTCAAATTAAATTACATATTAGGGATGATGGAATAATTAAGGTTAGTCGTTCTTTAAAGAAAATTGCCCATATTGTAGCCAGAACTAGAGAAGAGTTAGAATATAAACTGGGAAGAGAACCTTCTATTTCGGAAATAGAAGAGGAAACAGGTATAAACAGAGAAAAAATAGTACAGGCTCTGGAGGCAAACCGTACTCCTTCTTCTATTTATCAAACAGTTTACGATAACGAAGGGTCAAAATTGCACTTAATAGATCGTATTAGAGAAAAGAGAATAGAAGATAAACTGGAAAATATAGATAGAATAGTTTTACTGGAAAGGATCAGGTCACTTGACAAAAGATCAAGAAAAATTATTTATTATCGTTATTTTCAGGATATGACCAAACAGGAAATTGCAGAAAAAATAGGAGTTTCACAGGTCCAGGTATCCAGACTGGAAAAAAAGATATTAAAAAAATTAAAAGAAGCTTTATAAACCAGGGCCCGTTATTATTAACGGGCTTTTTTGTATAATTTTATAATAATAATAAATAATATTATCAGAAAGAAATATATTTGACAAGGAGGATAGTTAATGAAGGATTTTATGTTAAGTGTATTATTTGTACTTCTTTTCGGTATTCTGGCTGGAGCAGTTATTTATTTAATAAACACGGGGATTGGGCCTTCTATACCCACTGATGCCATAAAAATTTAGTAATCACACGAAAAGGTGAGTAAAAATTAAACATTCTCTGTCAAACAAGATAAAAGAAAATATTAAAATTACATCCAATAAACTGGGATATAATGAAAGTTTTGATGTTTTATTGAGAGAATTTACTATTGGTCGTAAAAAAGCCTGTTTAATATATCTGGATGGATTTATTAAAGATGAGATTATCTTTGTTTTAATGAATTTAATGAAAGCAGAAAAAGAAGATATGTCAGCAAATTGTCTAAAAAAAATTACCGGTAAATTACTTCCATATTTTGAGGTGAGTGTAGTTTCAACACTTGATGAAGTGGTAGAGGAAGTATTATGTGGTCCTCAGGTGTTATTTGTTGATGGAATTAAAAAAGCAGTGGTTATTGACGGTCGCAGCTGGCTCAGTCGGACCCCGGAAGAGCCAGAGCTAGAGAAAGCAACCAGGGGACCGGGTGATGGATTTGTAGAGACATTACTCTTTAATGTAGTAGCAGTCAGGAGGCGCCTGCGGGATAGTAAATTTCGCGCAGAAATTTTAAAGATTGGTAAAAGAACCAAAAATGATGTGGCCCTTTTATATGTAAAAGATATTATTAATTCCAGTCTGGTAGATGAGATAAGGAACAAACTGGAAGGAATTGATATAGACGGTCTGCCTTTAGCAGATAAATCAGTTGAGGAGATTATTACAGGAGGAACCCTGAACCCGTTACCGCTGGTAAGATATACAGAAAGACCGGATAATGTTGTTGCCCATTTACTGGAAGGAAATCTGGTAATAATTGTTGATAATTCACCAACTGCCCTGATTTTACCTTCACCTTTTTTCTCCCATTTACAAACCCTGGAAATTTACAGGAAGGGGCCTGTCAATGGTAGTTATCTGTCTTTTATACGCCTGATTGCTGTATTATTTTCTGTATTTTTACCTGCTATCTGGCTTTTAATGGCAACAAATCAACAACTTTTACCTGCATATCTTGATTTTATTGGTGTTAAAGAAAGCGGCACGATCGGGCTGGGGGAACAGTTTATACTGGCCAGTCTTGGAATTGATTTAATTAGGATGGCTTCCATACAGACACCGGATACACTTGCCACTTCTTTGAGTTTAATTGGTGCACTTTTACTTGGGGATTTTGCAGTACAGGTAGGGTTATTTTCCCCGGAGGTAATTTTATATATGTCAATTGCAGTGTTGAGTAATTTTGCAATACCGGGTTATGAACTGGCCCTTACAATGAAATTGTGTCGTATATTATTATTACTGGGAGTTGTTGTCGGAAATATTTTGGGATTTAGTATAGTCCTTTTATTTATTGGACTCTGGTTTTCTTTTACAAAAAGTTTTGGGGTTTATTATCTGTGGCCATTAATACCCTTTAATTACCAGGCTTTAAAATCTTATCTTTTAAGACAGACAATTCTTGATTTGTCTCATTTAAGACCTGAAGCCTATCATACTCAGGATAAAGACAGGGCGGTCAAAGAGGATGGTCTTGAAAAAAAGAAAGGAGAATAAATGATAAAGCTGGGTATACCTCGTTCTCTTTTTTATTTTTATTATTATCCAGGCTGGCAGAGATATTTTTCCTCTCTGGGTATAAAAACTGTACTCTCACCTATTACAAATAAAAAAATACTGGATAAGGGAATCAGCCTGGCAGTTGATGATCTCTGCCTGCCTTTTAAAGCATATTTTGGGCATATTGATTGGTTAATTAATTGTGGTGTAGATAAAATAATTATCCCCCGTCTCCTCAGTTTTGGAAAAAAAGATAAATTTTGTCCTAAATTTATGGGCTTACCGGATATGGTTGTAAATATTTTTACTGATAAATTACCGCCTATTATCGAACCAGTTTTTGATAGTAACTCCGGTATATTCCCTTTTTATCGCAATGCCCACAGAGTTGGTAGACGACTGGGATATAATTATATAAAAAGAGAAGCTGCTTACTGGAAGGCTTTTCAAATTCAATTCAGGTATAATAAACTAATTAAGGAGGGTTTGCGACCTGATCAATTACTTAAATATTACAAAAATGGTGTTTTTAATTTAGAAGAAAACAAAGTGAGATCAAAAGAGAAAAATTTAAAGATTTTGCTACTTGGGCATACCTACATACTGGGTGATGAATATCTGAATATGGGTCTGGTTAAAATTTTAAATACTTTGGGAGTAAAATGTATATTTCCCAAAATGGTTAAAGCTAAAACCTTTGCAAAATATAATGATTTTCAACAAAAACCAGTTTTCTGGTATTGCAATAGACAAATAATGGGAGCGGCATATTATTATCTTAAAAAAACAAGTCAAGAACTTGCTGGAATGATTCAGGTGCCTGCTTTTGGCTGTGGCCCTGATTCACCTATAGGTGAGATGATTAATATTATGGGCAATGCAAATGATAAAATAACATTATTAAATCTTAATCTGGATGA
>CAZSTU010000046.1:4649-13713 GCA_964609745.1 uncultured Halanaerobiaceae bacterium | reverse complement strand
ATGTAACACAAATTGTCTTGCCTCGTTCCTTGAAGTTGCAAAGCCCAATCTATATACTGTGTTATCCAGTCTTCTTTCTAAAAGATTTAAGAAATTTTCACCAGTAACACCACGTGCCTGTTCCGCTTCTTCAAAATAATTGCGGAACTGTTTTTCCATAATTCCATACATTCTTCTTACTTTTTGTTTTTCTCTTAACTGCATACCATATTCCGAAACTTTTCTACGGCCCTGACCATGATCCCCAGGGGCATATGGGCGTCTGTCAAAAGAACATTTATCACTATAGCAACGAGCACCTTTTAGATATAATTTTTCGCCCTCACGTCGACATAATTTACATACTGGTCCTTTATATCTTGCCATTTTTACACCTCCACTTTCATTATTAACATATTATTTTTATTTTAAACACGCCGTCTTTTAGGCGGACGACATCCATTGTGTGGGATTGGAGTAATATCTTTAATTAAACTAACATTTAACCCTGCAGCCTGCAAAGATCTAATTGCTGATTCGCGACCTGATCCCGGTCCTTTAACAAAAATTTGAATATCCTTCATTCCCATTTCTTTGGCTTCTTCAGCAGCATTTTCTGCTGCAACCTGAGCTGCAAAGGGAGTACTCTTGCGAGAACCCTTATAACCAGCTTTACCTGCACTGGCCCATGTCAAAACATTACCTTCAAGATCGGTAATAGTAATCAATGTATTATTAAAGGTTGATTTTATATGAGCCTGACCTTTTTCAATATTACGCTTTATCTTCTTTTTTCTTCTTTTTCTACTACCTTTCTTCTTAGCCATTCATTTACCCTCCTTTACTATTTATTTTCCGCGATTTGCACCAATAGTACGCTTTGGACCTTTTCGAGTCCGGGCATTGGTCCGCGTTCTCTGTCCACGCACCGGTAGTCCTCTTCTATGTCTCAGACCACGATATGAACCTATATCTTTAAGACGCTGTATATCAGCCCTTACTTTACGGCGTAATTCTCCTTCAACTATATAATTATCAAGCTCTTCTCTCAAACGAGAAATTTCAGCTTCAGTAAGATCTTTTACTCTTGTATCAGGGTCCACTCCTGTCTTTTCCAAAATTTCCTGAGAAGTAGAACGACCAATTCCGTAAATATATGTTAAGCCGATTTCTACTCTTTTATTTTTAGGTAAATCAACACCTTCTAATCTAGCCATGATCTCACCTCCAAATTATTAATCTTTAACCCTGTCGCTGTTTGTGTTTTGGATTTTCACAAATTACCATTACTTTTCCATTACGTCTAATTACCTTGCATTTATCACATATTGGTTTTACTGAAGGTCTAACTTTCATAGAAATCTCCCTCCTTAATTTGCTTTATGTCGATAAGTAATCCGACCGCGATCCAGATCATAAGGAGACAGTTCGACTGTGACTTTATCCCCGGGTAAAATTCTAATAAAATTCATTCTCATTTTACCTGAAACATGGGCTAAAACCTTATGACCATTATCCAATTCAACTCTAAACATGGCATTAGGCAGGGATTCAACAACTGTTCCCTCTACTTCAATGGGTTCTTCTTTTGCCATTAAAAGATTAAGCCCCCTTCCCTTTTTCGTATTCTTTAATAAATTGTTTTAAATCTTCATTGCGCACACGCCTGTCTTCTTTCAACCATTTTCCCAATTCTTTTTCAACCTCTCCAGTCTTTTTGATATGTTTTATGTTTTTAAGTTTAGGATCTTCAATAGTTCTTAAGTCACCATCAGAAATTTTCACAAATTTATCATCAACTATTTCAACTATTATAAAATATCGGCCAGAATCACGTCCAGCTGTAGAAAGCACCAACTCTCCCAGTTGATAATTATGCATCATAAATCACCTCATTTTAAAGGCCCCTTAAATTACCGTGGGTTATTATATCATACTTTGAGGGACAAGTGCAATAAGTTTATAACTTACTTAAGATTAATGTTTTATCATCAGTTACTGCAATTGTATGTTCAAAATGTGCAGATAAACTATTATCAGCTGTTTTTACCGTCCACCCATCATCCATTGTCTTAACTTTAAAACCACCGGTATTTACCATAGGCTCTATAGCCAGTGTCATTCCCGGTTTCAACCTGGGACCTCTACCGGGTGGCCCAAAATTGGGTATTTGAGGATCTTCATGCATATCACGACCTATACCGTGCCCTACATATTCTCTAACCACTGAAAAACCTTTTTCTTCAACATAAGACTGTACAGCATGAGATATATCAGTTAAACGATTCCCTGCTTTCGCCTTGGCAATTGCTCTATGCAGAGACTTTTCAGTAACATCCATTAATTTACGTGCCTTTTTATCAATTTCGCCTACAGGAAAAGTCCGGGCAGCATCACCATTAAATCCCTCATATAAAGTGCCAATATCCAGACTAACTATATCTCCTGACTTAAGGTAGCGATTTTCATCGGGTATTCCATGTACTACTTCATCATTTATAGAAATACATATGGAAGCAGGAAAACCACGATATCCTTTAAAAGAAGGAATAGCACCTTTTTTTCTTATATACTCATCAGCTAATTTGTTTATTTCTGCGGTCGAGATTCCTGGGGCAATCTTTTCTGCCAGATAGGCGTGTGTTTCTGCAACTATTTGATTGGCTTTTTTCATTATTTCTATCTCCCGGGGTGATTTAAGAACAATCATTTCATATTCTCCTTAATTACTTTATTAATTTCCTCAAAAACTTTATCTATTCCTCCCGAACTAACTACCTTCTGTAAAATCCCCTGATTTTTATAATAATCTACAAGTTTATCGGTTTTTTTGCGGTTAACCTCTATTCTATTTTTTACTGTTTCTTTTTTGTCGTCATTACGTTGTACTAATTTTCCACCACACTTATCACATATACCAGGTTTAGTAGGAGGATTATATTCAACATGATAGGTTGCTCCACAGTCTTCACAAATTCGTCTGCCAGTTAATCTTTTGATTAGTTCTTTTTCTCTTACTTCAATATATAATGCTATATCAAGTTTTGTATCCATATCTTCTAAAATCACATCAAGGGCTTCAGCCTGATTAATAGTTCTGGGAAAACCATCTAGAATAAAGCCTTCCTGACAGTCGTTTTCTTCTAAGCGTTCTTCCACAATACCAATTGTCACCTCATCGGGTACGAGTTCTCCTGAGTCTATATAACTTTTTGCTTTTTTACCCAGGGGAGTCTTATTTTTAATGGCTTTGCGAAAAATATCTCCAGTTGCTATATGTGGTATCTCATAACTATCACTAATTTTTTGAGCCTGAGTACCCTTGCCAGCTCCTGGCAGACCCAGCATAATCATCTTCATATACCTTTTCCCCCTTTCAAATAGCTAAATCCAACTATTCCATAAATCCGTCATAGTGGCGCATTAATAGGTGTGACTCTATTTGCTGCATAGTTTGAAGGGCTACACCTGTCATGATTAACAGTGAAGTACCGCCAAAATTAATATTAACTCCTGTTAGTGGTCTAATTGCAAATGGTAATAAGGCAACAACTGTTAAAAATATTGCTCCTGCAAGTGTAACTCTAACTAAAATTCTATCCAGATAATTTATGGTAGCTTTACCAGGACGAATTCCGGGAATAAATCCACCATACTTTTTCATATTTTCTGCAACTTCTTCAGGATTAAAAGTAATGGCAGTATAAAAATATGTGAAAAAGAGAATCATTAAGGCATATAAAATCATATATAATGTAGTTCCCGGCTGAATCATATCAGCAAAATTTTGTGCCCACTGATAAGGTAATATTTGAGCTATAACACCGGGAAATAGTAGTACAGAAGATGCGAATATAACAGGTATAACGCCGGCCTGGTTAACTTTCATGGGAATATGAGTACTTCTTCCCCCATAAACTTTACGGCCAACTATTCTTTTTGAATACTGTACAGGTATACGCCTTTCACCTTCCTGTACAAAAATAACTCCAGCTATGATTAATACCGCCAATACAAGAAAAATTAATACATTAAAAACTGAAATAGAACCAGCTTCTAATAATCTCCAGGTATTATAAATATCCCCAGGGAAACGTGAAATAATAGAAGTAAAGATTATAATGGAAATACCATTACCTATTCCTTTTTCATTTATTTGTTCACCCAGCCACATTAAAAAGGCTGTTCCTGCTGTCAAACTAACTACAATCAAAGACAAATTAAAGAGATTAGGATTTTCTACAGCTCCAAAACTGCGAATATAACTTGTAATACCAATCCCCTGTATAACAGCCAATAAAACCGCTCCATAACGGGTATACTGGGCTATTTTTTTCTTACCCTCTCTACCCTGTTTAGAAAGCTCTTCTAATTTAGGTATAACTACTGTCAACAAATTAAGAATAATCGATGCAGTAATATAGGGAGTTATACTCATAGCAAATATCGTAAAATTTCTCAGGGCTCCTCCTGCAAAAAGGTCAAGAAATTCAAATGCTCCACCAGCTCCCCCCTGAAATAATCTTTCTCTAATAATGGAAGCATCAACTGCAGGTACAGGTATATGTGCCCCAAGACGATAAACTGCCATCATGGCCAGTACAAATAAGACTTTTTTTCTTAACTCCTTTACTTTAAAAACATTGCTTAAAGCTTTTAACAACCTAGACCACCTCTGCTTTCCCATCAGCTTCTTCAATCTTTTCTCTGGCCGAAGCACTAAAAGCATTAGCCTTAACAGTTAAGGATTTTTCCAGCCTTCCTGTCCCCAGAATTTTAACACCTAAATCAGAGACTTTATTTATTAAACCCGCCTCTATAAGTTTTTCCGGAGTAACTTCTTCACCATCAGAAAAGTGATTTTCTAATTGATAAATATTAACTATTTCATATTCTTTTTTAAATTTATTATTAAATCCACGCTTGGGTAGTCTCCTAAAAAGTGGTGTTTGACCCCCTTCAAAGGTTGGCCTTACTCTACCTCCAGATCGAGAATTCTGTCCATTAGCACCTCTTCCAGAGGTATAACCACGACCAGAACCCATACCCCGGCCTACTCTTTGTTTTTTTGTTTTAGAGCCAGGTTTTGGCTTTATATCATGTAATTTCACCATTAACACCTCCTTAATATTAACCCATTAATTCTTCTACACTTTTACCTCTTAGTTCAGCAACTTCTTTGGCATTTTTCAAATTCTTTAAACCTGTTATAGTAGCTTTTATCATGTTTATAGGATTGGAAGTACCTAATGATTTGGTTAAAATGTCATCTATTCCTGCCAGCTCTACAACTGCACGAACAGGACCGCCAGCTATAACACCTGTACCGGGAGCAGCAGGTTTTAATAAAACCCGACCTGCACCAAAAACACCGGTAATTTCATGTGGAATTGTTGTTTCCACTATTGGAACTTCTATAATTTCTTTTTTTGCTTCATCAATACCTTTTCGAATTGCTTCGGGCACTTCATTTGCTTTACCTATTCCAGCTCCCACATGCCCTTCTTCATCTCCTACTACAACCAGTGCACTAAAACTAAAACGTCTTCCACCTTTAACAACCTTAGATACACGATTTATATTAACAACTCTTTCATCCAGGTTGAGGTTATCTGGATCAATTTTACTCATTTATTTCCCTCCTTCATTTAGAATTTTAATCCTTCCTCTCTAGCCGCATCGGCCAGAGCTTGAATCCTTCCGTGATATTTATAGCCTGCTCTATCGAATACTACAGTTTCTATATCATTGGCCAGTGCCCGTTGTGCTACCAGCTTACCTACTTTTTTTGCTGCTTCCCTGTTCCCGCCATTTTCGATATTATCTCTTATTTCTGGATCAAGGCTGGAAGCAGAAACCAGGGTATGTCCTGCCAGATCATCTATTATCTGAACCTGAATGTTGCTCAAACTTCGGTTAACACACATACGGGGTCTTTCAGGTGTACCGGTAATTTTATTTCGAATACGCTGATGTCTTCGCTTCCTGGCTGCTCTTTTATCCATAAAAAATCACTCCCTCCCTTATCCAGTTTTACCGACCTTGCGTCTAATGTGTTCTCCTTTATAACGAATACCTTTGCCTTTATACGGTTCCGGTTTGCGAACTGCTCTTATACGAGCGGCAATATCTCCAACCTGCTGTTTGTCTATACCTTTAACTTTTATTTCTGTACCATTTTCTACTTCAAACTCAATATTATCAGGTGCTTCAATGGTCACAGGATGGGAATATCCTGCTTCAATTTCTAAATCACTTCCCTTGAGTTGGGCTCTATAACCCACACCAACCATTTCCAGTTCTTTACTATAACCTTTTACAACTCCATTAATCATATTCTTTATAATACTACGTACAAGTCCATGTAGTGAGCGATCTTCACGATCGTCGCTATGCCTTTTAACTACAATATTATCTCCTTCAATATTAACTTCTACACCAGGATTTATTTCCTTGCTCAGCTCACCTTTAGGACCCTTTACAGTCATTGTAGTTCCATTCAGACTTACATCCACCTTTTCAGGTATTTCTACTGGTACATCACCAATACGAGACACTGACTTCACCTCCATATATATTTAATACATTAATCATATTTAATACATTAATCATATTATATTACCATACATAACAAAGAACTTCGCCACCAACACCTATTTCACGGGCTTTTTTCCCGGTTATTACTCCATGAGAGGTGGACATAATGGCAATTCCAAGACCACCTAAAACCTTGGGAATTTCATCTTTATTTGCATAAACCCTTAAGCCTGGTTTACTTATTCTTTTCAGCCCGGTTATTACTTTTTTATCATTATCACCATATTTCAAATAAATACGTATATCATTTTGTGGATAACGTTCAATTACTTTCACATCTTTTACAAAACCTTCATCTTTTAAAACCTGAGCTATATCAAATTTAACATTGGAAAGTGGTATATTTACCGTATCCTTATAAGTATCATTAGCATTCCTGATTCTAGTTAACATATCAGCAATAGGATCTGTGTTCACAATAAAACCTCCTTTCTAGTTTACCAGCTGGCCTTTTTGACACCGGGTATTTCTCCTTTATGTGCCAGTTCACGGAAACAAATCCGGCAAAGATCAAATTTACGCATATAACCTCTAGCGCGACCACACCGGCTGCATCTATTTACTTTCCGGGTAGAGTATTTAGGTTCCTTATTTGCCTTTTCAACTAAAGCTTTACGAGCCACTAAATATCCCTCCTTATAAAATTATTTACTGCTGACGAAAAGGCATCCCCATTAATCTTAATAATTCATATGCTTCCTCATCAGTTTCAGCTGAAGTAACTATTGTTATTTCCACACCATGTACTTTATCTACCTCATCAACATTTATTTCTGGAAATACAGTGTGTTCTCTAATGCCCAGAGTATAGTTTCCACGACCATCAAAAGCCTCAGGTGAAATCCCCCTGAAGTCTCGTATTCTGGGAAGAGCAACATTTATTAATTTATAGAGAAATTCATACATTAAATCTCCACGTAAAGTGGCCTTAACACCTACAGGCATCCCTTCACGAATTTTGAAATTTGCAATTGCTTTTTTAGCTCTGGTTACTGTAGGTTTTTGACCAGTAATTTGGGCCACATTATCAACTACTTTATCCAATAATTTTGGATCTTCCTTTGCATCACCTATCCCCACATTTATTGCTATTTTTTCAACCTGGGGTACTTCCATAACATTATCATAGTCAAATTTATCCTGTAATTGGGAGATAATTTCCTCCCTATATTCCTCTGCTAAAACAGCCATCCCTTACTTCCCTCCTTTACTTCCTATTGATCTATAACTTCATCACATTTTTTGCAAACTCTAACTTTACTTCCATCTTCTATTTTATCAACACTAAAACGAGTTCTTTCATCACAATGTGGACAAACAAGCATCACATTGGATATATGAATAGGAGCTTCATTTTCAATTATACCACCCTGTGGCATATCTTGAGTAGGGCGCTGGTGGCGATGAACAATATTTATACCTTCGACAATCACCCTGTCTTCTTTAGGTTGAACACTTAATACTTCACCACGCTTACCTTTATCTTTGCCGGCAATTACTTCAACCTGATCTCCTTTTTTGATTCTCACCATTTACCCTCCTTTACAAAACCTCGGGGGCCAGAGAAATTATCTTCATATAATTTTTTTCTCTCAATTCACGGGTCACAGGACCAAAAATTCGGGTCCCCTGAGGATTATTATCATCATCAATTATTACAGCAGCATTTTCATCAAATCTAATATATGATCCATCATCACGTTTTAATTCCTTTTTAGTTCTAACTATTAAAGCATGAACAACTTCGCCCTTTTTTACCATACCATCTGGTATAGCTTCTTTTACTGAAGCAATAACCATGTCTCCAATCTGAGCATATCTTTTGTTTGAACCTCCCAATACCTTAAGGCACAATAATTCCCGGGCCCCGGAATTATCAGCAACCTTCAGGCGACTCTCACTTTGAATCATTGTACTGCCTCCTTTCTATGCCATTACCGGGTAACTACTTTGCTTTCCTAATTATTTCAACAACACGCCATCTCTTAGTTTTACTGAGAGGTCTTGTTTCCATGATCCTGACTTTATCTCCCTCACTGCATTCATTATTTTCATCATGAGCTTTAAATTTTTTAGTACGGGTAATAACTCTTTTATATAACGGATGCTGTGTTTTTCTTTCAACAAGTACTGTCACAGTTTTATCCATTTTATCACTTACTACTTCTCCGACGCGTTCTTTTCTCTGTGTTCGTTTTTCCATGTTTTACCTCCTTCCCCACTTAAGCCTGCTTTTGTAAATCCAATTCCCGTTCGCGTACAATTGTCTTTATCCTGGCAATAGTTCTCCTTACCTGTCTTATACGCATTGGATTTTCAAGTTGTGCCGTAGCATTTTGAAAACGAAGATTAAACAACTCTTCCTTGAATTCCCTTAATTTTTCTTCAAGTTCTTCATTTGTTAATTCTCTTAATTCATCAACTCTCATCGGATTCACCATCCATTCCTTCTCGTTTAACAAATTTTGTTTTGATGGGTAATTTATGT
>CAZSTU010000046.1:0-4639 GCA_964609745.1 uncultured Halanaerobiaceae bacterium | reverse complement strand
CCATTTCTTCACTAATACCTGCAACTTCAAACATAATTCGTCCCGGCTTCACAACAGCTACCCATTTTTCCACAGCTCCTTTCCCACTTCCCATTCTGGTTTCAGCGGGTTTGGCTGTAACAGGTTTATCAGGGAATATTTTTACCCAGACTTTTCCTCCCCTTTTAATATATCTTGTCAGGGCAATTCTGGCCGCCTCAATCTGACGATTTGTTATCCAGGCAGGTTCCAGAGCTTGAAGGCCAAACTCACCAAATGTTATCTTTGTTCCACTAACTGCTTTGCCCTTCATTCTGCCCCTCTGTTGTTTGCGGTGTTTAACTCTTTTTGGCACTAACATTGATCTGCCCCCTTTCCTGAAAAATCTATTTAATTTGCATCTTCTACATCAGGCAATACTTCACCCTTATTAATCCAGACTTTGACACCAATTGTTCCATATGTGGTCTTGGCTTCAGCAAAACCGTAATCAATATCAGCACGTAAGGTATGAAGGGGAACACTTCCCTCACTATAACCTTCTCTTCTGGCCATCTCAGCTCCACCAAGACGTCCACTACTTTGAACTCTAAAACCTTCCGCGCCCATTCTCATAGCTCGATTCATAGCCTGCTTCATAGCCCTGCGAAAAGAAACTCTTTTTAAAAGTTGAGCCGCAATATTTTCAGCTACAAGCTGAGCATCGAGTTCCGGGTTTTCCACTTCAACCACATTTATTTGTACATTTTTATCAGTCATATCTTCTATTTCCTGTCTTAAAGCATCAACTTCAGAACCGCCTTTACCTATGACCATTCCCGGTCTGGCAGTATGAACATCAAGTTTTAACTTTTTGGCAGCTCTTTCAATTACAATACGAGAAATACCTGCTTCAAACATTTTATCTTTAATATGCTTTCTTATTTTCAAATCTTCATGCAGGAGTTCTGAATAATTGTTCTTATCGGCATACCATCTGGCATCCCATTCTTTAATAACTCCAACACGAAGGCCGTGTGGATTAACTTTTTGACCCAAAATTTATCCCTCCTTTTTTTCGGTTAAAACAACCGTAATGTGACTGGTTCTCTTATTGATGGGACTGGCCTGCCCCATTGCTCTTGGTTTAAATCGCTTTAATGTTGGACCTTCATCTACATAAGCTTCAGATACAATCAAATCTTCTACAAACATATCATGATTGTGCTCTGCATTTGCCATCGCAGAATCAAGAACTTTTTCAATTAAACCTGAGGCTTTTTTGGGTGTGTTTTTCAAAATACCCTTCGCCTTATAAACATCTTTACCCCGAATAAGATCAATTACCTGTCTGGCCTTGCGCGGGGAAATTCTAATATACTTGGCAACAGCCTTAGCCTCCATATTCTAAAACCCCCTTTACTTTATAAAATCACTTAAGTGCAGTAGAACGTTCCGTATGACGACTGTGGCCTCTAAAAATTCGGGTTGGTGCGAATTCTCCAAGTTTATGTCCTACCATTTCTTCTGTAATATATATAGGAACATGTTTTCTCCCATCATGAACAGCAATAGTATGACCAACCATTTCAGGTATAATCATGGAAGCACGAGACCAGGTCTTCACAACTTCTTTCTTTCCACTTTCATTCATTTCCTCAATTTTCTCCAGCAATTTATCTTCTACAAATGGTCCTTTTTTGACAGATCTAGCCAACAGAAATCCCCCTTTCTTAATTATCTTTTCTTGGTTTTACGGGATCTAACAATCATCCGATCTGATTTTTTGGTTTTTCTGGTTTTCTTACCCATAGTTGGTTTACCCCAGGGTGTAACAGGATGTCGACCGGCAGGTGATTTGCCTTCACCACCACCATGTGGGTGGTCATGAGGATTCATTACTACACCGCGCACATGTGGTCTTTTGCCCTTCCAGCGGCTTCTTCCTGCCTTACCAACCATAATATTTTCATGTTCAATATTACCGACCTGTCCAACTGTAGCTTTACAATCCTTTCTTATTAGTCTTACTTCTGTAGAAGGCATTTTAACATGTACATATTTACCTTCCTTGGCCAAAATTTGAGCCATTGTTCCGGCTGATCTTGCAATTTGACCTCCACGTCCTGGATAAAGTTCCACATTATGAACAATTGTACCCACAGGAATATCTTTTAAGAGTAATGCATTACCGGGTTTAACATCTGCACCTTTACCACTAATAACTTTATCTCCAATTTTTAATTTATTTGGAGCTAATATATATCTTTTTTCACCATCTTCATAGTTTAATAATGCAATTCGTGCAGAACGATTTGGATCATATTCAATAGCAGAGACCTTTGCTGGAATTCCATCTTTGTCTCTTTTGAAATCGATAACTCGATAGCGTCTTTTATGTCCTCCTCCCCGATGTCGGGAGGTAATTCTTCCATTAACGTTTCTCCCACCAGATTTTTTGATTGGTTCCAGTAAGCTTTTTTCCGGTTTCTTTTTAGTAATTTCCTTAAAACTGGAAACAGTCATGTAACGTCTGGAAGGAGTAGTTGGTTTATAGCTTTTTATGGCCATTATTTTTCCCTCCTTTACTAAACTGAAATAATTTAGAGACCCTCAAAAACCTCTATTTCATCTCCTTCAGCTAATTTAACCATTGCTTTTTTCCAATCAGGACGTTTACCTTCATTATATCCCAATCTTCTTTTTTTGCCTTTTACATTCATTGTGTTCACTTTTACAACATCAACATGAAATATTTCTTCAATTGCCTTTTTGATTTCAATTTTATTTGCATCTTTGGCTACTCTGAATGTATAGGTGTTGTTTTCATTCATTAAATCCATACTTTTTTCTGTAATTAATGGTTTAATAATGACATCCTGGGCATCTCTCATTCAACCAACACCTCCTCAAGCTTATCTAAAGCTGATTCCGGCATAATTATATATTCATTATCAAGTAATTGATAAGCATTAATTGCATCAATTACCATCGTATTTACATCAGGTAAATTACGAGCCGAAAGATAAACATTTTTGTTTTTGTCAGGTAGTACAATTAATACCTTATTATCAACAAGGTTAAAATCTTCCATTAATTTTACAATCTGCTTTGTCTTTGGTTTATTATAATCAAGCTCATCTATAATCAATAAACTATCATTATTAAGTTTATCAGTCAAAATAGATCTTAAAGCCAGTTTTTTCATTTTTTTAGTAACTTTTTTGCTGTGATCTTTAGGTTTTGGGCCAAAAATTACTCCCCCACCAACCCAGAGTGGTGAACGTATACTTCCGTGTCTTGCTCTACCTGTTCCTTTCTGTCGCCAGGGTTTACGACCACCTCCACTTACTTCGCTTCTGGTTTTTGTGGAAGCAGTTCCTCTTCTTTTAGCTGATAGTTGAGCTGTCACTACTTGATGTACTACATGTTCATTAATTTTCTCTTCAAATATAGTATCATTTAATTCTACATTTCCGATTTCCTGGCCTTGCATATTAAATTTAACAGCCTGTGGCATCTTTAATCCCCCTTTCCATTACCTCTTTACTAACCAGAAATTGTTTCAATAGCTAATATACCCTTTTTGGGGCCGGGCACAGACCCTTTTATAAGCATTACATCTTTTTCTGAATCAATATCAACGATTTCCAGATTTTCAATGGTAATATTATCATGACCCATGCGTCCCGGTAGTTTTTGCCCTTTAAATACACGGGAAGCGTCTACAGCTCCTATAGAACCGGGAGCACGATGAAAACGAGAACCATGAGTTTTAGGACCCGTACTATGATTCCAGCGCCTAACATTACCTGAAAAACCTTTTCCTTTTGTCACACCACTTACATTAACTCTTTCTCCTTTTTCAAATTGGTCTACTGTTACAGTATCTCCCTCTTCTATTTTTTCACCAAAATTCCTGAATTCTTTCAGATGTTTTTGGGGAGCTACTCCAGCCCTTTTGAAATGTCCTCGTTCAGGTTTATTTAATTTATACTCATCTATTGATTCAAAACCCAATTGAAGGGCATCATATCCATCCCTTTTTTTCGTTTTTTTCTGAACAACAACACAGGGACCTGCTTTAATTACAGTAACAGGAATAACCGTTCCATCATCCGCAAAAATTTGTGTCATCCCCATCTTTTTTCCAATGATTCCTCTAGACATGCCTCTTACACCTCCTCAACAAAAAATATATTTTATAATTTAATCTCTATATTTACTCCAGCAGGCAAATCCAACCTCATTAAAGCATCAACTGTTTTAGAACTAGGATCAAGTATATCAATCAATCTTTTATGGGTTCTCATCTCAAACTGCTCTCTGGCATCTTTATGAACATGCGGAGAACGAAGAACAGTAAATACTTCTTTTTCGGTTGGTAAAGGTACCGGACCTGAAACATCTGCTCCTGTTCTTTCAGCAGTAGCAACAATTTTCTGGGCCGATTTATCAAGAAGCTCATGTTCATATGCTTTTAAACGAATTCTTATTTTTTCATGGTTAGGCATTATCTTACCTCCTTCTTCAGAACAAAAATATATACTTTTTTTCAATCAGACCAGAACATAGAAAAAGAGAGGAGAAAAAACTCCTCTTCTTTTTCTGTTCAAACTACTCAACAATGTCGGTAACAACACCGGCACCAACGGTATGGCCACCTTCACGTATAGCAAAA
>CAZSTU010000045.1:0-13873 GCA_964609745.1 uncultured Halanaerobiaceae bacterium | reverse complement strand
GGAGGTGAATTAAGTATGAAAAAAATCCTGCTGGCTGTTGATGGTTCAGAAAGTGCAAAAAAAGCAGCAAAAGAAGCATCATATTTGTTTGGTGGTTTTCGAGAACTGGAAGTAACTATTTTGACAGTACTAAAAAATCTTGATAATAATTCAATCTATGATATACCTGTTTCTATGTATGCCTCAATGTCTGTTGAAACTTTGCAAGAAATGTCTGACCAAAAAAGAGAAGAATACAGGGAAATAGGGTATAAGATTGTAAGTGAAGCAGCAGAATTTTTCAAAGACATTGACGTTAGTATAAAAGATGTGGTTAAGATTGGTGATGATCCGGCAGATGTTATCTGTGATTTTGCCGAAAATAATGATATAGATTTGATAGTTATTGCTGATAGAGGCCTGGGAAAAGTTGAGAGATTTTTACTGGGCAGTATAAGTGATAAAGTAGTGCGTCATGCTCAGACTTCGGTACTGCTTGTAAAATAAAATTTTTTATAGAGCAAAGGTTTCCTGAATTTTCAGGAAACCTTTTTTTAATGATGTCCCTGATAAAATGGAAAAAAGCTATAATTTCTTTAATATAGAGGAAGAGAGGTAAGTTGGGACTTGCTTTTTTACAAAAAATCTGATATTCTTTAAATATACAGTATACAATAAATTGTATATTTAAGCTGGAGGTGTTCAGTATGTTATCTGAGATAAAGAGTCAAATGTTATCAAGGATAGGGTATGCTACAACCAAGATTGCCCGGAAACTACTATTGAAAAATAAGGGGGATAAGCTAGAGACTATTAGACAGTTGTCTGAAAAACTGGATGTGGGACGGGGTACGGTGCAATCAGCCCTGGATTTTCTCAAACAAAATAATGTTATTGAGGTCGAAAGCCGGGGACATCTGGGAACCTATCTAAAAGATTTAAATTATAAACTTCTCTGGGAAATTGCAGATGTAGGGATGATAATGGGGGTTATGCCCTTACCTTACTCCCTTAAGTATGAAGGGCTGGCCACAGCCTTTAATAAGCAGTTTCAGGAGTTAAATATCCCCTTTAATATGGCCTTTATCAGAGGTGCCAGAAATAGGATCAATGTACTGAATAACCAGTATTATGATTTTGTTATTGCTTCCAGGTTTGCCGCAAAGCAAATAGTAAAGAAAAATGAACAGTTAAAATTATTGTATGATTTTGGTCAAAACTCCTATCTTTCCAAACATGTAATAGTTTTTGCTGAAAATAATAATGAAATTGAGGATGGTATGAAGATAGGAATTGATAAATATTCTATTGACCATAAGTATTTAACTGAACTGGAATGTGAAGATAAAGAGGTAGAATATGTAGAGTTGACATATTTACAGATTCTGCAACATATCCATTCCAAAAGAATAGATGCTGCCATCTGGAATTATGATGAAATAGTAAATCAGGAGGAAAAATTTAAGTTTGTTCCTCTTCAAAAACCGGAGTCAGTAAAAATGAACAATGAAATTTCCAGGGCTGCTGTGATTATCAATAAAAACAATGAAATTATAGAAAACATCTTATCAAATAATATTAAACATGATGATATGCTTGAGATCCAAAACTCAGTTATAGAACATGAGATAATACCGGAATATTAGTCCGGGGTGAATATGATGGGAGGTGAGATACAGGGGGGAGAAGGAAAATATTAATAATTGGTTTTTATTAAACCCAAGGGAGGATTTAAAAAAATGAAAAAATTCTATTATTCTCTGGGAATACTGTTAATTGTCGGGATAATAACGGTCAGTTTAAGTGCTGGGGTTACTGCAGAAACCTTAAATGTAGCCAAGGAACAGGAAGCAGAGGGTTTTGACCCCCATCTGGTTCCGGCAAGTTCCTCGATCCGCATCCATTCTCACATTTATGAAGGTCTGGTAGGTGTTGATAAAGAAGGGAATATAAAACCAGAGATTGCTGAAAAGTGGGAGATTGTTGATCCTACCACCTATGTTTTTGAGTTAAGAGATGACATTAAATTTCACAATGGACGGAAGTTGACCTCAGAAGATGTTAAGTATAGTTTTGAAAGAATTATGGATCCCGATGTGGGCGCAGTTGCCAAATCAAACTTTGAAATAGTGGAAGAAATAAAAACTCCGGATGATTATACTGTAATTTTTGAACTTGAAGAACCCAATGCCGATCTCTTGCTCTATATGAGTGAAACATATGCTTCTATAGTGCCCGAGGAAGTTGTAGAAGAACATGGAGATTTAAAACAGGAAACATGTGGTACAGGTGCCTTTATGCTGGACGAATGGGAACCCGATAATTATACCAGTCTGGTCAAAAACCCTGACTATTATATAGAGGGACAGCCCAAAATTGATGAAATAAAATATCATATAATTGAAGATGAGTCATCAAGGATAGCATCCATTCGTTCTGGCAGAATAGATGTCAGTATGATTTCTGCTGATGGCATGGAACAGTTAGGTAATGAAGAAAACATAGAATTAGTAAAATATCCTACACTTGATTATACTTATCTCGGTTTTAATACAACTGTTGAACCCTTTGATGACCCGGATGTCAGGACAGCCTTGAGTTATGCACTTGACAGAGAAGAGATTGCTGAAAATGCCTATGGGGGAGAAGCTGAACTGACCGGTCCCATACCTTCAGCCAATGAAAAATGGACCGTTCCTGTTTCTGAATACCCCTCTTATACCCAAGATTTAGAAAAGGCAGAAGATGTGCTGGCTGAGGCAGGCTATTCAGATGGCTTTGAATTTACAATCAAAACTGTTGGTTCTGAAGATGCTTATGTGGATATGGCCGTAATAATTCAGGATCAACTGGCAGAAATCGGAGTGGATGTAAAGATTGAACTGGTTGAATGGGGTACCTATATTGATGCCTGGCGCGAACTGGACCATGATGCACTGGTTGGGTTTAATGGGGCGGGTATTTTCCCCGATAGATCAATGAGATTTTTCTTCCACAGTGAAGGAACAGCCAATGTCTGGGGCTTTTCAGATGAAAAAATAGATGAGCTGACTGAAGAGGCAAAGGTTACAATTGATGAAGAGGAAAGATATGAACTATATGAAGAAGCACAGAAATTACTGGTAAATGATCTTGCACCAAATCTCTTTTTGGTATCTCCCAATGATATCTATGCCGTCAATGAAAAGGTAAGAAATTTTGAGCCAAGTGCCTTGCAGGGAGAATCCACACTATTTAAAATGATTGAATTGAATTAATTTTCATAACAGGAGGGGTCAGCCTCAGGGCTGATCCCTTTTAAAAAAGGGGTGATATATATAAAATCTTATTTACTCCGAAGGTTAATACTGCTGGTTCCGCTTTTGCTGGGTATTACTCTGCTGGTATTTATAAGTATTAATTTTATACCGGGAGATCCGGTAAAAATAATGCTGGGGATTGAAGCTACAGGTGAGATGGTCGAACAGTTAAGAATAGAACATGGTTTAAACCAGCCATTATATATTCAGTATTTTAGCTGGCTTGGTAGAATTATGAAGGGTGATTTTGGTCGCTCTATAGTCAGTGGTAATGCAGTTGCCTCTGAAATAACGAAAAGATGGCCTGTCACCTTACAGCTGGTTTTTTTGAGTTCAGCTTTGTCCATAATAATTGCCATTCCGGCAGGTATTATATCGGCTGTCAAACAGAATTCTTTTGTTGATTATTTTATCAGGGTTATTTCATTGAGTTTTATTTCCCTGCCGAGCTTTGCCATGGCAATATTTTTAATCCTCTTTGTGTCTCTGGTATATGGATGGATGCCGCCTCTTGGCTTTGCCAATTTGTGGGAGAGCCCTCTTATTGCCCTGCAGATAATGGCTCTGCCGGTAATTGCCCTGGGAGTGAGGTTATCGGCTGTTTTATCCAGGATGCTGCGTTCGACAATGCTGGAGGTGCTGCGGGAGGATTATATTAGAACAGCTAGAGCCAAAGGATTAAAGGAAAAAACCATTGTTTATAAACATGCTGTAAAAAATGCTTTTATTCCCGTTTTGACCATGATCGGGATGCAGATTGGTTATCTTATTGGAGGAACGGTAATTATTGAACTGGTTTTTTCCCTGCCCGGTCTGGGTCGATTTCTTTTGACGGGCATTAACAACAGAGATTTTCCGGTGGTTATGGCCATTACTCTTTTAATTGCTGTTTCATTTGCTCTTATTAATAATATTGTTGACAGTTTATATGGTGTATTTGATCCGCGAATTAAATATTAATTGAGGGGGATGGTGATGTTTGAAGAACATGATGATTTTTTAAGAAAATTTTATAAAAATAAGCTGGGAGTAATCGGTGCTGTCATAACCATCTTTGTAATATTGCTGGCTGTATTTGCCCCTCTGCTGACCCCCTATTCTCCGGTGGAGATGAACAGATTGAATCGCAGGGAACCACCCGGTAAGGATTTTGTCTTTGGTACTGATAATTTTGGGAGGGATATCTTTACAAGGATTATCTATGGTTCAAGGATTTCTCTGCTGGTGGGATTTATTTCGGTTGGGATAGGTATGCTGGGGGGGCTTATACTGGGCCTGGTTGCAGGTTATTATAGTAATTTTATTGATAATATTATAATGTGGTTTATGGATTTACTTATGTCATTCCCGGTAATACTGCTGGCTCTGGTAATTATAAGTATACTGGGACCTGACCTGAGAAATACAATGATAGCCATCGGTATAGTCTATATACCGAGATTCACCCGTCTTTCAAGGGCTTCTGTGATGGAGGTTAGAGATGTGGAGTACGTGGAATCGGCCCGGGCGCTGGGTAATAATGATTTTAAGATTATAACCAGACATATTTTACCCAATATATTAGCTCCAATTATTGTTCAGGCAGCACTGGCTCTGTCCGGGGCAATACTGGTTGAGGCCAGTCTGAGCTTTATCGGGCTGGGTATACAACCTCCCACCCCTTCCTGGGGAACCATGCTCAATGACGGTCGGAGATATATGGAACTTGCCCCCTGGAGTGTTATCTTCCCTTCACTGGCCATAATGATTACTGTATTTGGTATTAATATTTTTGGTGATGGTCTAAGAGATATACTGGATCCCAAACTGCGCTGATTATTTAACTGAAAGGAGTTAAGGTTATGTTAAAAAAGGGAACAAAAAAGAAAGTGGAAAAATTAATGGAAGAAGGAATTGAAAGAGGTATTTATAGTGGGGCTGTTTTAGGTACTGCCAGTAAGGATAAGCAGTTTTATTTAAAAGCAGTGGGCCATTCCCGCCTTAAACCGGACAGCAGGCCTTTAAAAAAGGATGATATATTTGATCTGGCCTCACTGACCAAACCGACAGTTACCGCCACTGGCATTTTATATCTTGTCCAGGAAGGGAAAATATCTCTGGATGAATCGGTTGCCAATTATCTAGAGGACCTTAAGTACACAAAGAAAAAACAGATTACTTTTAGACATCTACTAACTCATACCTCAGGTCTGCCCGGCTGGCTGCCTACCTATGCCATAGCCAATTCCAGGGAAGAAGCAATTAAATTAATTAAAGACATTGATCTGATTTATTCACCGGGAGAGAGGGTAGAGTACAGTGATCTGGGCTTTATGCTTCTTGGACACCTTATTGAAAAGATAACAGATAAGGCTCTGGAAGAATTTGCTGCAGAAAATATTTTTGATCCTCTGAATATGGAGGATACTTTTTATAAAGCATATAGCAAAAAAGATTTAGACTACAACAGGATTGTCTATAATGAAAGGGATAGTCTGACAGAGAAGGGAATGTGTGCCCGGGGTGGTTATTCTTTTGATGGCTGGCGGGAAGGTTTTGAACCGGGTTATCCCAATGATGGCAATTGCCGCTACTCTTTTAACTGTGTAAGCGGTCATGCCGGTCTTTTCAGTAAGGTGGAGGATATGATTGTCTTTGGGCAAAACTGGTTGACATCAATATTAGGGGAGCAAAGTCTTTTAGCTCCGGCTGTAGCCTGACTGGCAGTAAAAAATCACACCAAAGAATTAAAAGCCAATAAGGGGCTGGGCTGGTTTATAGTGGATAATGGATTAAAAAATGTAGGGGGAACTTTCCACACCAGTTCAGAAGTTACTTTTAAACTTACTTCACCCTATCCTCAAGTTGTCCCTAATTCCAGTGGAGAACTATTTTCTGATCAGGCTTTTGGTCATACAGGGTTTACCGGTACTTCCCTGTGGATTGATCCAGAACGCGATTTAATAATAGTATTTTTAACAAACAGATTACATCCAAAGGCGAGTACAGGCATCCAGAATATCAGGGCCAGAATAAACAATTTAATTTTGAGCAGTATAATTACTTAAGAGGTTTTATACCTTCCCCCACAGTCAAAAAGATTGATGAAACTATAGTCTGCAGGCAAAAAAAGATAGAGCGATAAAAAACTGGCTGACTATCTGGATGTTTGGCTGATAAAATTTGACTGATAAAAAAGGATGCCGGGTAGATAATATATAAATATGGGGAAAACAATTTTGATTTTTGGGTTGTAACTTGCAATTATGAGAAAAATCTGATATTCTTTAATATACAATATACAATAAATTGTTTATTGTATATTGTTCTCAATAAGTGTTATTTAGAAATAAAAAGCAGAATGTTATCCAGAATTCATGCTGCAATCAGTACTGTTCGGAGATGATAATGATATGCTTTATATCCTTCAGTATTAATAAATAACGGGGGATAATACTGAAATATTAAGCAGGGGAGGCTAAACTACAGTGGATAAAGATATTAAAAACAGGCTGAAAATATTATATGAAGGTGATCAGATTGATAAAGAAATTAAAGAAGTAGTAAATAAATCATTGAAGATGCTGGAAACAGAATATGATTTACAATTAACTGAAGATAATGCTGCAAAATTTGTGACCCATCTGGCTATGGCCCTGATGAGAATTAAAAATGGTGAAGAGGTTGAGAGCTTAAATGAAGTTGCCCTGCAGGAAGTTAAACAGGAGGAAGGTTATGATTTTTCCCTGGAGTTTAGTAAGTTTATAGAGGATGAAGTAGGGTTAGATATTCCTGGATCAGAAAAGGGGTATATAGCTCTACATATATGTAACTTAATAAATCAAAGTTAGGAGGTGATTAAAAATATGAAAATAGTAGTCGGTGGTCAGGTTAACAAAAATGAAATAGCAGATAAGATCAAAGAAATCGCTGGTGATGAGGTAGAAGTTGAAATCATGGATGACATTGGAGCCGCAAATGCCATTAAAAGAGGTGAGGCTGATTATTATTTTGGTGCCTGTGATACCGGTGGTGGTGGCGCTTTAGGTATGGCTACAGCCATTCTGACTTCGCAGAAGACAGAAACTGTTTCCATGGCCGGTAAGGCCCCTGATGAAGATCATATTGAAAAGGCTATAAAGGACGGGAAGGTGGCTTTTGGCTTTACTAATGATCATTATAAAAAGGCGGTAAAAATATTGATGGATAAAATTATGGAACATAATAATTAATTCTCTCTAGAGGGGGGAGTATAGTGGGGATTGAAGCGATTTTAATGATAAGTATTGGAGCTCTGGCAGCGGTTATGGCTAACAAAAGTATAGCTGTATTTCATGATGGCTTAAGACCAATAATGCCCGAATATATGGAAGGTCGAATGAAAAAGACTGAACTGGCTGCTACTTCTTTTGCGATCAGTATTGGTCTTGTAATTGGTTTTGGAATTCCGGTAAGTCTGGCTGGACAGGTGATTTTATTACATTCCATTTTACTGTCAACTGATATTATAGGAACCTGGGCCCCTGAAGGTAGAGCCGGGGCAATAACTGCTGCAGTTGTTGGTGGTGTTTATGGATATGGGTTGTTGAGGGGACTGGAATTTATTGTTAATATATTTGAAAGTCTTCCAGTTAACTTTGTAGAGGACCTGGGTACAGTGGGAGATCCGATTATAGTGGCCTTTGCAGTTTTTCCAATTTTAGCTACAGCATTTCAATATGATGTTAAAAAAGCAGTTTATAACTTTTTTATTGTGGTTTTTGTAAGACAATTGACAATTTTTATTACTCCTTTAACTTTGGCGGGAGCAGAGATGAATATCAATGAAGACGGGATGGCTCTGGCCGCAGGGATGATAGTCTTAATTTATTATGCAATAAGTGAAGGTAAAGTTGAAACAAAAGAGGGAGAAGGAATGGCAGGTTTATTTAGTAAAAGAGTGGATAGAATTAAAAAATATCTTCCTCTCTTTGCCATAAGTGGTGGTTTGATTGGAGTTGCAACAGTAGTACCTCTATTAGCTGGTAATCCCATGTCCCTTGAATTACAGGCAGCAGGAACATTTGGTGATGCAGGGCTGACTTATATAGCCCGGGGTCTGGCCTTTATGCCTTTAGTAGGAGCTACTGCCATAGCAACCGGTGTTTATACACCTGCCGGTATGAAATTTATTCATGCCAGTGCCTGCTTTACGTATGTAGCTTCCGGGAGTTTGATTCTGGCCGGTATAGCAAGTGCTATTACAATTGTGGCTGAAATACTGCTTCTGGGTAGAATTGCTGTATTACTCGACAGCTATCCGGGTATAAAAAATGCAGGGAATAATATAAGAACCGCCATAGTTCAGGTTCTAGAAATAGCTCTATTAATTGGGGGAGCTATGGCAGCTCAAAATATAATGTCCGGTTTTGGTATATTTGCCGTGGTTGCTATTTACTTCCTTAATGAACAGGCAGACCAGCCGATAAAAAGAATGGCAGTTGGCCCTGTTGCAGCCATATCAGTAGGTGTTATTGCTAATATATTTGCTATAGTTGGAATTTTATAATTCATTTTTACAGGGAGGGGTTTCCCCTCCCTTTCATAAAATTAAGGGAGGAAGCTAAATTGGTTACTGTCCTGGATGAAGAGATTTCCTTTAATAATTTAGGAATTACTTTACCACATGAACACCTGACAATAGATCTTTCAGCCCTGAAAAATGATGAAGATGCAAAACTTTCCAGAGAAAGGGTTGAAAAGTCTTTAAAAAAGGCAAAAAAATATGGAGTGGAGACATTAATTGACTTAACGAATATAGGGATGGGCAGAGATATTTTAACTATTAAAAAGATCAGAGATAAATTAAATATAAATATTATGGCAAGTACTGGTTTTTACAAAGAACCTTTTTTACCAGAATGGACAGTTAAAAAAAGTGTAGATGAGTTAGCTCAAATCATGATTGATGATATCGAAAAGGTGATAGATGATACTGATCTTAAAGCTTCGGTGATTGGCGAGATTGGCAGTGGACGGGAGTTTACTGATTTAGAAAAAAAGATTTTCAAAGCTGCGGCAGCTGCCCAAAAACAAACCAATTGTCCCTTAATCACCCATTTGACACTGGGGAAATTAGGTTTAGAACAGATAGATTTTTTGCTAAAACAGGGTGTTGATTTAAGTCAGGTAGTCTTGAGTCATGTAAGTTTAAGTGATGATCTGGATTATATACTTGAATTAGCCAAATCAGGAGTTTTTTTAGGACTGGATACAATCGGGAAGTTGCAATATCAGTCTAATGAATTTAGACTAAAGCTGATTGACAGTTTAATGGAAGCGGGATATTCCGGGCAAATACTACTCTCTATGGATATTACTAGAAATTCTCAGATTGATCAGTATGGGTATCAATATTTATTTGAAAAGTTTATCCCCCAACTAAAAAGTATTGGCTTAAATCAAACTAATATAAATAAACTCTTAATTGATAACCCAAAGAAATTATTTTGCAATTATACTTAATAATATATTATGGATAAAGGGGTTGTAATTATGTTTTTAAAGCAGGTGAAAAAACGTAATCCTGAAATAATCGATATTGGATTTTATTTACACCAAAAAGGGCTGGTTGAACCCAATACCTATCTGCTTGATCTTGATTATATCAAGGATAATGCAGCTGAATTATCAATAAAAGCGGATGAACATAATATAAATCTATATTTTATTACCAAACAGATCGGCCGCAACCCACTGATTGCCAGAGAAATCGCTGGGGCCGGTATAGAAAAGGCCGTGGCTGTAGATCCCTGGGAGGCTGAAATTATTAATAGGGCGGGAGTAAAGATCGGTAATGTTGGACATCTGGTACAAATACCTGAGGGAATGGTCAGAGAAATATTAATGATGAATCCTGAGATAATTACAGTATATTCAGTGAAAAAAGCTAAAAAGATATCTCAAAAAGCGAGAGAACTTGGCAGGCAACAGGATATAATGCTGCGGATATTAGATGAGGATGGTTTTAATTATGAGGGACAAAAAGGAGGATTTTACAAATCCCGGCTGCTTGAACAGGTTGAGGATATTGTAAAACTTCCCAATGTTAATATTAAAGGAGTAACAGCTTTTCCCTGTCTTTTGTATAATTATCAAAAAGAAAAAATTGAAGTTACTCCCAATCTGCAGGCAATAATTAAAGCTAAAGATCTACTAAAAGAAAATTATAATATTACTGTAACTCAGGTAAATGCCCCCAGTGTAACCTGTGTTAAGTCTATCCCCCTTTTAAAAGAACATGGAGCTACCCATGGGGAACCCGGTCATTCCCTGACTGGAACCACTCCGGCTCATGCCGATTATCAGTTAAGTGAAAAACCGGCTATGATCTATTTATCAGAAGTTTCCCATACAGACGGTGATGAAATTTATACTTATGGCGGTGGTTTTTATGAAAGGTCTCATGTCCAGGGGGCAATTGTTGGTAATAAAACAAATTATAAATATATTAAAGGAGAGCCCCTTAATCCTGAAATGATAGATTATTATCATGTTCTCCAGGGGAAAGAAAAAGAGGTTAATATAGGAGACACGGTATTGTATTCTTTTAGAACACAGATATTTGTTACCAGAAGCAGGGTGGCTGTTATTGAAGGACTGCATCATGGTCAGCCCTCTGTAAAAGGAATATATACCAGCCAGGGCGAAAAAATACGGGGTGGGTTTAAAATATGAAAAGAGCAATTTTATTGATTTTAGATGGATTGGGAATAGGTGCAATGGATGATTTAATAGAAAATGAACGTTCACAGGATAAGGGAGCTAATACCTTGAATTCAATTTTGAAAAATAATCCCGGGCTTGATTTGGCCCACCTTGCAAAATTAGGTTTAGGGACTGCCGCTGATAATGAACGTTTAATGACAGAGAGGCCGGCTGCTTCTTACGGTCAGGCCAGGCTTAATTATAAAGGGGCAGATACCTTTATGGGTCACCAGGAGATAATGGGTTCAAAGGTAAAACCACCAAAAATTATTCCCTTTAAAAATATCTATAAAAAAGTTAAAGAGAGTCTAAAGAAAAAGGGATATCAGGTAAAAGCCTGTCATAAGCCCCTTCCCTACCTGGTAGTTGAGGAATCTGTAGTCATTGCTGACAATATTGAAGCAGATTATGGACAAATATATAATGTCACAGCTGCTCTGGATGAGATTTCTTTTTCCAGTACAGTAAAAATTGCCAGGGTAGTCCGTGAAATAGCTAAAGTAAGTAGAGTAATTGCCCTGGGCGGTCCTGATATTTCCCCTGAGCAAATCAGGGATAATATAGTGCAGGTAAGCAAGGATATAGCAGGAGTTAAGACAACTAATTTGAATATTTATGGCCCACAGTATAAAGTTTTGCATTTAGGTTATGGTATTGACCACAAACAACAGATTACCAGTATTATGGCCAAAAACGGTTATGATGTAAGGCTAATAGGTAAAGTGCAGGATGTAATCAATTGTCCTCAAGCAAAAGAGATGATCCCTGAGGTTTATACAGAGGAAGTATTGAAGAAATTAGTAAGTAAGCTGAAAGAAGTTGAGCAGGGTTTGATAGCAGCTAATGTTCAGGAATTGGATCTGGCCGGTCATGAACAAAAAGTAAAAAAACAGGGTGAGGTCTTAAAAATAGTTGATGATTATCTGCCAGCTATAATAGAAAATTTGCAAAGTGAAGATATATTAATTATCACAGCTGACCATGGTAATGATGCCAGACTGGATACCACAAAACACACCCGGGAGCGGACACCAATATTATTATATTCACCTCAGGCCAATCAGGTTAGATATCTGGGAATAAGGGAGACACTTGCCGATATAGCAGCTACTATTGCCGATTATTTTGCAGTAGACAAACCTCAATCCGGGCAATCATTCTTAAAATAGGAGGAAAGAAAATGGATGTTTATCCTTTAGAACCGATCAATCTTTCACAGGCTAAAGAACTCCAGTTTAGACTGGTTGATTTAATGCAAAAGCATTTTAATGGAGAAGAATTATTAGAAGCCGGTGATTATGGTTTAGTCCCTGAACTGGGCCAGCCCAGATTTACCAAAAAGGTTGAAAGGGTTTTGGCTGACTTTTTTGGAGGAGAAACGGCAATGCTGGTGAGGGGGGCGGGGACAGGAGCTATTAGATTATTTTTTATTGCCAACTTAAACCCCGAAGCTAAGATACTGGTCCATAAAGCCCCGGTATATCCCACAACTAAGGTGACAGTTGATAGTATGGGATTTAATATTGTAAAGATAGATTTTAACAAAATTAATGAAATCGACTTACCTGACCGGGATTTTTCGGCAATTTTAGTTCAACATACCAGACAAAAAATAGATGATAAATATAATTTAGATGAAGTGCTCGGTGTTTTGAAAAAAAATTATCCCCGGACAGCAATTATCAGTGATGATAATTATGCTGTGATGAAGGTAAATAAAATTGGCGTACAGATGGGAGCAGATGTTTCAGCTTTTTCTTTATTTAAATTGCTGGGCCCACCTGGAGTTGGCTGTATTGTGGGGAAAGCAGATTATATTGAAAAAATGCGGGAACTTAATTATTCTGGTGGAAGCCAAATTCAGGGCCCTGAGGCTTTTGAGGCCTTAAAATCTTTAGTATATGCTCCTGTTTCCCTGGCCATTCAGGCCGAAGTTACAGAAGAAGTTAACAAAAGATTAAATGATGGTGAGGTTACAGAAGTGGAAAATAGTTTTATTGCCAATGCCCAATCACGGGTTATTTTAGTCAGATTTAAGGAAAAAATAGCTAAAGATTTTCTTCAAAATGTTACTAAATTTGGCGGAGTTTCCCGACCGGTAGGAGCTGAATCCCGTTATGAAGTTGGGGCGATGTTTTATAGAATCTCAGGAACTTTTCGCAAGGAAAATCCTGATCTGGAGAATTATATGATTAGAATTAATCCGATGAGGGCAGGAGCTGACTCTATAATTAAGGTTATCAAGAAAACATTAAAATATATTAAGTGATTTGAAAAAATCTATTTTGTATTAAATATATAATATTAAAGGTGGAGTGGATTATTATGAAAAAAGCAAAAGTTGTCATCAAAAATGAGACCGGACTGCATGCAAGACCTGCCAGTCAGTTTGTCAAAAAAGCAGGAGAATATAAATCAGAGATCAAAATAACCAGAGATAAAGATGAGGTCAATGCCAAAAGTATAATGGGAGTAATGAGTCTGGGAGCAGAAAAGGGCAGTGAAATAATAATAGAAGCTGAAGGTGAAGATGAAGATACAGCAATCGCTGAACTTGTTAAATATCTGGAAAATGTTCTTCCAGCTGAAGATGAATGAAGGGGGCAGGGCTTGATGAATTTAGCATGAGTGCAGTTTCAATTTTAAATATTAAAAGGTTATTGAAAAAATGGACTGTAGAGGACGCAAAAGAAGTAACAGAAGATGTATTAGAGCTATCGACCGCAGAGGAAGTAAAATTATATTTAGAAAGTGTTAAAAAATAAACCATATATTTCTTGTTAAATTTCAATAAAATTGATATAATTAAAGCAAAATTGATAATTAAATAAGAGGAAGTTTATCACTGTGCAGAGAATATACAGGGGCTT
>CAZSTU010000044.1:0-13921 GCA_964609745.1 uncultured Halanaerobiaceae bacterium | reverse complement strand
GGAATAGTGATTTAATTGTGGATGAAGATACAGATAAGTTTATGCCGGGAAAACATACAATAACATTTGATGGTGATGAATATACTGTTGAAACTAATGACGATTATGATACAGATGAGGATACCTGGACCTGGGATATTAAAATAAACTTTGAAAGTGATGAGACATATACTGAAGATGTAACAATTGAAGTGACAAATCTTAATGATATAATTGATGAAAGTGGAGATGATGAATCGGATGTTATTTATGATATGTCTAAAGCCCACTTAAGTTATAACCATACTAACAGTGAAGAAAATAGAAATTGGAGTTATGAATTTGATTTAGATTCTGAAACAACCGATAATATACTAGTTGAAGGAACAGAGGAAATAATTAAGTATATTTTACCGCGGAAAACTACCACTTTTATTGAAAGCGGCTCAATGAGTGGTGAAGAAGAAAAATTTGATGATGAGATTAATAGTATTTGTCAGGAAATATTTAGTGATGAAGACTTTAATCAAGAGCTAACTTTTGAAGAGATAACTCTTGACGGTGAATGGGGTCTTGATCTGGCAGATAATAAGGAATTTTCTTTTGAAGGAAGTATTAGTTCAGATTACATTAGTCTGGATGGAAGTTATGATATGAACTTTAGTGAAGTTCCTTCCTACCAGGATATATATGATGGTGAAGCTTTACCTGTAATTGATTCTTATAGTTCCAGTGGAACTATTACCACAAAAACATTTAAATTAGATGGCTCTACAGATATTGAATTTTCCCAGCAGGAAGTTATTGTAGATGACGAAGGAAATACAGAGGAATACTCTCTACCTGATGATCTGACATTTGAGGATGATTATGAAGATCTAACTGAAAATGATGGGTTTAAGGCATCAGGTACTCTGAAAGTAGAACCCGATTACAGTAATTTTGAGATTGATCTTACTGCAGATGATATGGAAGATGAAGACAATTACCTTTCTTTTAATATTCTCTTTAACGGTTCCCTGGAAAACATGAATGAAGCCGAGGATGTCAATCTTGACCTTGATTTTGCCAGAACCGGATATAATGAGACAGAAACAGAATTTAGATATGATTATGATGGTTCCAGATATATAGCTGGTACCCTTGAAATGGATGATGAAAGTTATAGACTTGAGGCTTCAAATGAAACAGGTTTACTCATAGTACTTGATCCCGATAAACTGGGAGAACCTGAATTTGATATTGATGAATATGAAGAATATATTGGATATATTACCAATCAGGATGAAAGTGAATATTTTGCAGATATAGTTGAAGCTGATGGATCTACTCCGATGGTAATATTTGAAGATGGTGAAATTATTTCACTGATACCGGAAAATAACTAAAATGGGATGAAGTTAATGAAAAAAATAATTATTATAATAATATACATTCTAATATTTACGTCAGGTATGGCCCAGGGGATGAATGAGGGATTGCTGTTTGAAAATACAATAATAGTTGATAATAATATTTTTAATATAGGTCAGTTATATGATATCCAGAGGATACTTGATGGTTTAAGTTATAATAAAGAGCTCCCGGAGAGTTTGAGAGATTATAGCGTTAATGATGATTTAGTTTTTAATTACAGCCAAAAATATAAATTTATGTATCCCATACCGGATACTGATTATAGAATGGGATATGTATTTTATAGACAGCACGAATTGGCAGCAGCAAAAGATTCTGTAAAGTTCCTTCTAAATCAGCATAAGTCAGAACCCTGTGCTTTTAAGTACTATAATCTTGAACAAAGTCTGGAAGGCATATACTTTTCCCGGGAGCTCAACTCTTTTCTTTTTGATGATCTGGATATGGTTTTTGCTGTTAAATATTTGATAGGCCGGGAATTAAAGGAAACACATTACAATGGTTTTATTGAGATTGAAGATGATAAACCATATATGACAGCCTTTAGTGACGGAATTGATAGTAATTTAAATAACATTTCTCCTATACTGGATGAGGCTTTTTACAGTTATGGTTACAGTCTGGATGTCAAAGTTGAGAAAAGGTTTGATGACAAGATGTATATAATTTTTCGAGGAGAGGATTTGTTAAGTAGTATTTACTGGAAAAATGTCTTCAGCTATACCAAAGAATATTCCAATTCGGGATTGGGAATGTATAAAAGCAAGGAACCATCTTATGTCAGGGGGAATTTTTATTATGGTGATTATATTACAGTTCTGAGGCCGACATATGACCTGCAATCCGGTTACAGGAATATTAAATTGGGTATTACATATAAGTATCATATGTTACCATATATTGGCTATAATTTTGCAGAAAATAAGGCGGGAGTTATGGTTGGAGGTTACAAAAATAAATATATGATTAATTTACAGTATAGAGGGTTAACTTTAAATCTATCAACAGACGATCAGAGGCAATATTTAAAGGCTAAATTAAATTATGTATTAAAATTTTAGTAGATATAAATTATTTTTAAAAAGAGGAATTAACCCATTTTTGTCGAATATATATTATAAGGGTTAGTAGAATCCCCGGAAAGGAGGATCACAATGGACGGGAAATATTTAATTGGAATAACTTTAGTAATAATACTGCTTTTTACTCCTGTTGTATATGGTAATGACCTGACCAACAGCCTGTCTGAAGATACTCATTATTACCGGGGAAATTATTCTCTGAACTTAAATCGTTTTGCACTCAGCCTACCTGATGAAGATGCGAGAACCTTTTCTCCAGAAGGCCAGGAAAAATTATTTGATCTGGCAGAACGTTATGGTGATAAGAGTGGGGGAGAGTTTAACAATATAGATGGTTTAAGATTGCCGCAATCAACGATTACACCTGATATAAATTCTCGTTCATTAAGTTTGATTGATGATGAAAATTCTGATAATGTATTATTCAAACCTTATCCGGATATGATGGTTAATACTGAGTATGCCCATCTGGAAGATGATGAAGAACAAAAATTATCGACAAATATTAATCTTAATTATCAAATGAGTAGTAATATGTTTGTAAGAGCCGGTTATGGACTTTCCAGCAGGCACTGGCAGGATACAAATAGTATGGATAAGACGGATCCAGATAGTGAAAAGGAAGAGACAGAGCAAGAAAATGATACGGAAGAAAACGAAGAAAACAGTGAAAAAGAAGAAGACACAGAGACAATCGATTCAGGTAAAGAAGACTCTAAAGATCGAGTACATACAGAATCAGTTTCTGTTTTTAACAGGGAAATAAATCAGGAGAGCAGTGTTGGTATTTCATACTATACTAGCAATCATCTCATTTTTTCTGCTGATTATGTGCATAATAATAATTTCAGTGGGACAGAAGGAGACTCGACTATATTTGGTCTGGAATATCTAGATGATTCAGGGACAATTAGAGCTCAGCATCAAATTGATCGTGGTGATGAAATGAAACAGACGACTACCGGTGTTGAATTTGATGTACGCGATTTAGCTACTTTTTCTGCCTCATATAATTTGCTTGATCCTCAATATATAAAGGATGCTCTGGGAGAAGAATCGGTGTGGGACTTTGGCCTTGATATAAACTTAAGTGATTATTCTTCTTTTTCAGTTGGTTATCAATTAATACCTGCTGAAGAAACTGATAAAGAGAGAGATAATTCATCAAATATTAATGCCAGTTTTAAAGTTAATTTTTAAAAAAGTCTGGAAAGGTAGGGATGAATATTGCCTGAGATGCGCAATGTAGTAATATATATTATTATATTTATTTTTATTTTTTCCTTTGTCCAGCCTGTGTACAGTTCATCAGATGTAATTCCAGTTCAAAAGCTGGAAGAAGTTGAAGAAATATTATATGATGAAAGTGAAGATGGATCAATAATTGACCGAGTTGAAGAAATTGAAAAAACACTTTACGGTGAAAAACAGGAGGGTACACTTGTTGAAAGGGCGGTAAGAATTATTGATTATGTGCTTGCTCAGGAAGAGCGTCCGTCCTTAATCTTTATAGTAAATACTCTTGAATGGAGTTTAATGAATGAAATAAATGACGGTAATGTAGTTTCCAGGCTGGAAAATATAGAAAATAAAGCTTTTGGTCAGAGTGAAACCGGCCCTGTAGTTGACAGGGTAAGCAGACTTGTCAGACTGGGTCTGCCCCGGGAACAGATACCTGCAGAAAGAGTTAAAATACCGAGTAATACTGAAATTAAAATTGAAACATTGAATACAATAAGTTCAATATCCTCCCAGAAAGGTCAGGTTATAGAATTTGAAGTTACAGAAGAAGTTGAAATAGATGATAAACTGATCATACCTAAAGGTTTAAGAGGCAAAATGAAAGTCGGAGGAGTAGAAGAGGCCGGTAAGCTTGGGAAAGATGGCAGGGTGATGCTGGAAATTGATAAGCTACCGGCAATTGACGGTACTCGATTAACTCTTTCACCTAAGCTGGGTGCTGACCGTAGTGACTTTCTAAATTCAATAACATTTGACGGAAGGCTTACTCTTTCCCGCTATCTGGCAGTTGGTACTGGTGTTATTACTTCAGTGCTTATTGATAGTCCTGCAGGTTTAATATTAAGCTATTTCATAAAGGGAAGAGAAGAAGAAATACCGGAAGGTAGTGAAATGGTTCTGGAGACAGTAGAGGATTATGAAGTTTATGGACTTGTAACAAAATGATCAGAATCTTTTAAACCTGTCCTGCCGGGGCAGGTTTTTTCTTTTTCCACACTTTACATGCAGGAAATAAGTTATATTATTAGAATACATTAATTAGATGTATTATTATAAGGAGTGGAAAACATTTATGCATAAGTTTTTGCAGGGGATGAACATTAATAAAATAATAGTATATACTCTGTTTCTTTTTATTATTATCTCCTTTCCTGTTAATGCTTCTAATAATGACTACACTTTAGATGCCCCACATATTGGTTTTGAGTCTCACAGCAACCAGATTAATGCCTCCGGGGGGGTAGTATTTGAAAGTGATGGTCTGGTTGTAAAAGCGGATGAACTGGTAATTTTTGTGGATAAAAATAAAATTGAAGCACGGGGGGAGAGGGTGGAACTGGAAACCTCTGAGAGAAATTTGAAGGGGACACACCTGGAATATAATTATCTAAAACAGACAGGAAAAATGTTCGGAGTTGAGAGTAAAATAGATGAATTAAATTTTAGAGGAAAGGAAATTAAAATTCTAGAAGATAAAGAGTATGACTCGGAAATAGAAGAGGCAGTTTTTACTCCCTGTATTATGCCTGATCCTCACTATCATATCAGGGCAGAGAGATTAAAGATATACCCTGATAGAATGATCAGGGCTGAAAATGTACAATTCTTTTGGGGTGAGAGTAAAGTTTTTTCACTACCATCATATGTAATAGAATATACAGAAGATGAGGAAACTGGAGAAAGTTCGCTTTCTTCCCCAAATCCTGTTCCAAGACTTGGATATGATTCAGAGAAGGGTATTAAGGGAGAACTGACCTATCCATATGTATTATCCTCAAATTCTGAGGGTGAATTTTATTTAAGTGGTGCCCGGAGAGGAGATCAAAGACATTATATAGAACATGAGCACAGTTTTAATGACAGTACTCACTGGCAGGGAGGTTATCAGTATGATAGAGAAATCGAAGATGAGAATGAGCAGTCAAGCACTATAGAAGAAAATAGTATTCACTCCACCCTGGAGCATGAATTGACTGATAGAATATCTTTAAAAAATAATTATAATTTCATACAGGAAATTGAAGACAAAAAAGAAGTGGAAAGAGAAAGTATAATAGATGGAGAGATCGATTATAAAAAGGGTGGATTATCTGTGGCAGCACTCGCCGGTTATAATTTTTTTAATGAAAAAAGGAATCAGGAAATTACCTTTGACTATAATAGCCTTCCTTTTAATCATAATATTTCTCTGAAACATAAATATATAAATGAAAAACTGGATAAAGAAGATTATCGTTTTTATAGCAGTGGTAATATTGTTGACTGGTCTTTAAAATATCGTGAAGGCTATGATATTGATTATTTACCCTATCTTAATTTAAGCCTTCCTGAAGTTTATCACATCTCTTCTAAAACAGGGATAGGAAAGGTTAGAGAGGATAAGAGAGATTTAAATAAAGCTGATATATATGTTAGCTATAAAGATGATTATCAGGTCAATGATATATTTTCATTTGGTGTAGACCAGCAGTATATACATCATTTTTATCAAGCAGATGATGGAGAAAAAAACCAATACAACGGTTTTAAAAGTGAGTTTAATTTTAATGGTGAAGGAAAAATAACTGAAAAGATAGATATGAAGGGGTCTTTAAACTGGCAGAAAACAGTGGATAATGGAGAATACTGGCTTGAAAGTGATGAGATTGAAGAAAAGCATATAGTCAAGCCTTCACTGGAAATCGATGTTAAAACACCTGAACCTCAATCTTCTCTAAAAGTTGATGGTGATTTTGAATATGATATTGAAGACGAGGAGTGGAAAGAAATAGGACTTGGTTTAACTCGTAGATATGATTGTTACAGTTATTCCCTTAATTATGAAATAATAAATAAAGTAATTGGAGTGGAAATAAATCTATTTTAAAGAAGGAAAATTATGATAAGTGAAGAATTATATAACATATTGACTAAATTCATCTAAAGGAGGAAGCTTAGATGCATAGGTGTTATATAATTCTTCTGATATTTGCTGGTATTACAGTGGGGATGAATGTTTATACTCAGGCCTATAGTCCTGAAATAAGTGGTGATCTGGAAGCAGGAGATAGACTATATTTTGATACTGATACAGAAGAAGAGTTACTGGATAAATACTATTATCAAAAGCTATGGTTAAGGTATAAACAGCAGCTGGCTGTTGATGAGTATTATTATCTTAAGGGACAGGTGTATTTAAAGGAATATGACATCAAAACAACTTATAATAATAAAACTCTTGATCTCTGGGGGAATTATACAAAAAGATTAACTGACAGAATAAGAAACCGCTGGAAAATAAACTTAAAAGATAAGGGTTATTACTTGAGTGAAGTTAAATCATACAAATCTTACAGGTTAAACTATCAGCTTGACTTTGATTATGATAAAAATCAGCGTTACAGCTTTTATATACAGCGTCAGTGGAATGATTATATAAAAGATGATAATAAGGATTATATAAGGGACAGATTGTCTCTTAACTGGCGCTATAAAGTAAATGATAGCTTACAGCTTAATAGCAGCGGACAGCTGGAAAAACAAACTTTTAAAAAAACAGCAGAGAGCAGTAATAAACAGGGAAAAAAGCTTTCAATAGGATTTAAATATAAACTTTGAGTAAAAAATATGAGATTTTTGCAGGATTTTGATCTGCTTACTTGAATAAAATTGTAGAATATGATTAAATTATATTAGATTTGAATAAGTGTGGTATAGTTTATTATTATGTCAGAAAGGAGTAATTCTTTGCGTAAATATCCTAAATCTGTTAAAGTTCATGATACTGCCATAGTGGATACCGGGGTTGAGCTCGGTCCGAAAGTGGAGATAGGCCCTTACAGTGTAATTGAGGAAAATGTTAAAATAGGGTCTGGAACCAAAATAGGTTCACATGTGCAAATACAGGGCAGTACAAGAATTGGCAGTGATAATGAAATATATAATGGTGTTTCCATTGGTCTGCCCCCACAGCATACGGATTATGAGGGTGAAAAGACCCATGTATTTATTGGGGATAATAATATAATCCGGGAATATGTTACAATCCATCGTGGAACTGTTGATGGTGGTGGAGAAACGAAAATAGGTAATGACAATCTATTGATGGCCTATTCCCATGTGGCTCATGACTGTAAGCTGGGTAATAATATTATTATGGCCAATGCAGCCAATCTATCCGGACATGTTACTGTCGAAAACAATGCCTATATATCAGGGCTTGTTGGTATACATCAGTTTGTAAGAATTGGCAGACTGGCCATGATAGCTCCACACACCAAAGTAACCAAGGATATCCCTCCTTATATTGAAGTCAGGGGGCATCCAGCCCGGGTAAAGGGTATTAATGTGGTTGGTCTGCGCCGTCGCGGTGTTTCCGCTGAACTGCGGGAAGAGATCAACCGGGCATATGATATTCTCTATAATTCAGATCAAAATATCGGACAGGCCATTGAAGAGATGGACCAGAAACTTGAAACTTCAGAAGAGATAGAACATTTTATTCGCTTTTTAAAAAGCAGCTCACGTGGTATATGTCGCTGAGACCGCACAAAAACAAGGAGGTGTAATCCCGGTAAATTTAGTACCGGGAGCTTTATGGACAAGGTAAAAGTTGGCGTAATAGGAGTGGGCAGCATGGGAAGTAACCATGTTCGCTCATATGCAGCACTAAAACATGTATGTGATTTTATAGGTGTTTATGATATTGACAGGCAAAAGGCTCAGGAAGTGGCAGATAGCTATGGAGTGGAGTGTTTTTCTTCTCTGTCTGACTTATTAGATAGAGTTGACGCAGTTAATATTGCCACTCCCACTACCACCCACTACAAAATAGCCCGTCAGGCCATTAATAAGGGGTTGCATATTTTAATTGAAAAACCGATAACTCACAGGGTTAAAGATGCTAAAAACTTATTGCAAAAAGCCCGCAAACGGGATCTCATAGTACAGGTTGGTCATATAGAAAGATTTAATCCGGCCATACAGGCCCTGCCTGAAATTCTTAAAGGAGAAAAAATTATAGCTCTTGATGTGCAGAGGATGGGGCCTTATGATCCAAGGATTGACGATACTGATGTGATACAGGACCTTATGATACACGATATAGATGTGGTAAGCTCCATTACCCCCACTTCAGTTAAGGGAGTTACGGCCCGGGGGAAAATAGTTGAATCAAATGAACATGTAGATTATGCAGTTGCCAATTTATTAATGGAAAATGGTATAATTGCTACACTTACCGCCAGCAGGGTCACCAATAAAAAGGTAAGAAAGATGTCAATAACAACTCTTGACTCTTATATTGAACTGGATTACCTGCAGAAAAAAATAATTGTAACACATAAAGGCGGACTCAAAAAGGACAGCAGTTATCGTCAGGAAAATGAACTGGAAGAGGTTTTTGATAATGCAGAAGAACCTTTGAAATTACAATTGATTCACTTCATAAACTGTATTGAAAATGATACTCAACCTTTGATTAATGGGTCTGACGGACTTGAAGCTTTAAAAATAACCAAGGTTATTCAAAACCAGGTCTACCAGGAAGTACAGGAAAGAAAACTTGAGTTGACAAGATAATAGTTGTGCCCGCAAAGGAGAGATATAATGATTCCAATAGCCAATCCCAGGATTGACCGGAAAGAAAAGCAAAGTGTACTGGAAGTTATGGATAGCGGAATGCTGGCCAGTGGTAGTTATGTTAATGAATTTGAAAATAATTTTTCTTCCTATATAGGAACAGAATACGGTATTGCCACCACCAGTGGTACGACCGGATTACATGTGGCTTTAAAAGCGGCAGGTATTGAGGAAGGGGATAAAGTTTTAACTACCCCCTTTACTTTCATTGCCAGCAGTAACTCCATTCTTTACTGTGGGGCAGAACCTGTCTTTGTTGATGTCAGGCCTGATACCTTTAATATTGATCCGGAGAAGATGAGAGAAAAAATAAAGGAAGATCCTGATATACAGGCTGTAGTAATAGTTCATTTATACGGTCTGGCCTGTGATATGGATCCTATCATGGAGATAGTTGATGAATATAATCTGATATTGGTGGAGGATAGTGCCCAGGCACATGGAGCAGTATATAAAGGAAAAAAGGTGGGTACATTTGGAGATACAGCAGCCTTCAGTTTTTATCCCACCAAGAATATGACCACCGGTGAAGGTGGAATGGTCCTTACCGATGATCAAGAAATTGCAGAAACCTCTCGCTTTCTTATACAGCACGGTTCTTCAGAAAGATACAAACATGAAATCCTGGGATATAATTATAGAATGACCAATATTGCAGCAGCCATTGGACTCCGCCAGCTGGAAAAATTACCTGATTTTAATCAAAAGAGAAAAGAAAATGCTTGCTTTTTGACTGAGAATTTAAAAGAACTTGACTGGCTGGAGACTCCGTATGTGCCTGATGATAGAGAACATGTCTTTCATCAGTATACAGTGAAAGTTGAAAACAGGGATCAATTTATATCTCATCTGGAAGAAAATGAAATTGGTTATGGTATATATTATCCCCGTCCCGCTTATAAACAGCCACTTTATAAAAAGCTGGGTTATGATTTTTATGAACTACCTGTTAGTGAAAGTTTATGCCAGCAGGTTGTATCTTTACCAGTTCATCCTGCTTTAAGCAAAGGAGATTTAGAAAAAATCGTGGAAGTTGTTAAGAAATTTAATAAATAATAATTATGATCTCTATAATTATTCTTGATGGCTGCACTGTGCAGTCATTTTTTTGTTATGATGAAGGGAGCAGATTATGTCTAAATATATGAGCTTAGTTTTGGTATTTATATTTTTACAGTTATGTATATCACCGGTATCTTTAGCTGCCAATTATAATTTTACAGTTAAATCAGGTATGGATATAGGCAGTTTAACCCTGGATTTAGAAAGAGAAGAAGAAAGTTTTTCAGAAATAGTTGGAGTAAGTCTTACAAGAATTGGTGAATTTATATACTCTTCTAATGATGAAGAGGTTGGTCTGGGAGGGGAATATTTACCTCAACGAAAAACGATAAAAAAAGATGCTGAACCATTTGGCTTTTATAGTATTTATGCTCTGGCAGGTATTAGAGAAAATATATACTTTTTACGGGGAAAAATAGGTTATAACTTTTTTATACCACCTCAAAGTCAGGTAGTAGATCCGGGAATTTCTACAACCGGCGGTATATATTATGGTAGCAGTATTGGCTGTAATATTAATGATTTCGAAATTGAAATATTATATGGTGTTAATAATGCTACTATTACTGAAGAAAATTATAATAAAACTGATCAACTTAGATATTCACGTTTTGGTTTTAATATGGGATACAGGTTTTAAATGAGTAGAAGGGGAGAAGGTAGCAAATGAAAAGATTTTTAATTATTATTTTAATTATAATAACAGCAGGATTGATAATGAGCGGGTGTTCCCCTGAGTTTTTTGGTGCATTACCCGGTAATAATGAAAGATATTCCTCATCGTCAGATATTAATTATAGTGAAGGCGAGATGATTGTAGTTCTTGAAAATAATCAATCAATGCAGGAAATTAGTGTTGATAAGAAAAAAGAAGTTATGAATGAAGAGTTATCTACCCAGAGACAATATCTGAAGTCCCATGGATTCAAAATAGATAATATTCTTTCTAACTCTCAAAGTATAGAAAGTAAAGTGGAATTAAGTACTAAAATTAAAGAAAAAATATTAGAAGATATAGGATATATAAATTTGGTAGACTATACGGATAAAGACTATAAAAATTTTAATGAAGCCAAAAATGAAGTTAAAAGCCTTTTAGAAAATAAAGGTTATAAGGTGAAGTATATTATACGGAATTATAAAATTAAAAAAGTGGATAGTACATATTCAGGAGTATCAAAACAGGATAATTTGAAAAATATGCATTCTGATCAGGAATGGAATTATGAGATGATCAGAACACCTGAAGCCTGGGAGGGTGTTCGGGGCAATGAAGACGTAAAGATAGCAATAGTGGATACAGGTATAGATGTGGATCATCCCTATCTTGAAAATTTTGTAGATGTGGATTCGGGGGTTAACATATTAGCCCTGCGTGATGTAGAAGATCAGGATAGAGAAAAATTGGATGATAATAATGTTGATGATAAAGACGGTCATGGGACACATGTAGCAGGTACAATTGCTAGCTATGATAAAGTTAGTGGAATAATGAAAGAAGCCAGTTTAATACCTATTAAAGTTTTCCCTGATCCTGGTCAGGAGAATGTAGAAGGAGATTTTTATGATCTATTAAACGCTGTAATATATGCTACAGAAACTGGTGTTGATGTAATCAATATGTCCGTAGGAGGAGAATTACCCAAAAATAATTTAGAGGTTGATAAATTTATTGCAGATTTTGATGCAAACTTAAATATTGCTAGAGAAGAGGGAGTTATTATAATTACAGCTGCCGGGAATAATGGAGAATCAATTGAAGGATCAGATTATATTTTTTATCCTGCAAGCTCACCTTATACAATAGCAGTGGGGGCGGTTGAAGAAAATAAACAAAAAGCTGATTTTTCCAATGATGGAGTGGGGTTAGATGTGATGGCTCCAGGAGTGGAAATTCTTAGTACTGCCCCAATAGATCTGGATCATACAAATTATGAAGATCTAAGACACCCTGAAGACGAATATTTAATGTATATGTCTGGCACTTCCATGGCTGCACCCCATGTAGCAGGAGTTGCCGGTTTGATGAGATCTGCCAATCCAAACATGACAGTAGAAGATATCGAATATATGCTAAAAGATGCAGCTAAAGAGATGGGGAATGAGGAAGAGTATGGAAAAGGAATTGTAGATGCTTATAAAAGCATCAGGAACCGTGTTAAAACTCCATATTTTTAAAGGTATTATCGGGTTATAAGATTTATTATAACATTTGCAATTGTATTAAATAGTGATTTTGGACACTAATGTTATAGTATTTATTACTTAATTATGTATAATGTCAATTATTGAATAAATAAAGCTTTGTATAAGAGCTTTTATGGAGGGGAAAGCACCGGCCAAACAAAATAAAAGAATCCCAGCTGCCCTATTGGGGCAAAAGGGATTCGAATCAATTTACTTTAATACATTATTTTAACAGAAACAAGGATTAATTAAAATTAACGCGGAGATGTGTCAATTGGGAAGAGTAATATAATGGTGTTTACATAATAAGAGTAAATCATTTAAACTTAATTTGATAAATCTAAAGCTTTAAAATTATCAAAGAGAACTTCTACCGGTGGTTCTGAATTATCAGAACTACTTCCCATCAATCCTATGCTTGCATCTGAATTAGTTTCAATACTGACCTTTTCTATCAATTTATCATTAATATAGAAATAATAATCATCTTTGATTTTTAGTAGAGTTATTTTGTTTAAAAGGTTTTCTTCAGTATTTATTTCTTCATCAGAAGTCCAATCAACAATCATATCTGGCTCATCTTCTTTATCCACAATTGCATATTTACCATGGCTGTTTATAACAAACCATGAGTAATTAGATTTATCTTCATAATTAAAAATAATACCATAATTTCCATAATTGTCTTTAGCAAAATCGTCCTCTGCAAATTGAGCATCAAATTCTATTAAGTAATTTCCGGGGTATTCATCAATAGGTAAGTAATCCCATACACTGTAATCTGGTTCTAATATTTTTATTGAATACTTTTCATTATCAGTATATTTAAACTCTCCTGTAGTTTCCTTTTCGTCATCATCATCCACATCACTTTCTGTTTTACCAGTGCTCCATCCACTTGAATCATCACTAAAATCATCTTCAAATAAAATTTCTCCAAAGATACCATTTATTGTTTTATCACTATCCATTACAACTTTTGTTTCTGCTTTAGTGTTTTTTAAACCCTCCCAATATGCAAAGTCCCAATCTTCTTCTGGCTCGGCTGTTAGGCTAACAGTGGTATCCTCATCATACAGTTCTTCATCAGGTTCAACTATTATTTCACCTTCTCCTTCTTTATTTAAGTTCAAATCATAAGTACTTGTTTCAGGACCCGAATCACAACCTGTTATGATTGCCATGATTAAAAGAATAGATATGATAGATAAAGTAAACTTTAGACTTTTTTTGTTTGTTATCATATTTATCCTCTCCTTTTTTATAAATTAAATTTTTTTATTTAATAATTATTTTTTTATAATATTCTAGTAAAATTAACTAATTCCTGTTAT